>JBQGEI010000392.1:0-4864 GCA_052039535.1 Pseudoxanthomonas sp. | reverse complement strand
GGGGCCGATCGGCCGCGGCGGGGGCCCGCGCCCGGCGCGTAGTCGCGCCGGGCCGGGGATCCGCCCCGACGCCCCACCTGCGGGGGTTACCTCTTCGGCAGGTAAAGCAGGGGATCCACCGGCTTGCCGTTGTAGCGGGCGAGCCCTGCGCGCCTGCGGTCCGCAGGACCGCGCGCGGGGCGAGCGACCGGCGCGTATTCGCGCCGGGCCGGGGATCCGCCCCGAAGCCCCACCTGCGGGGGTTACCTCTTCGGCAGGTAAAGCAGGGGATCCACCGGCTTGCCGTTGTAGCGGATCTCGAAATGCAGCTTGTCGCGGTCGGTGCCGGTGCGGCCCATCTCGGCGATCTGCTGCCCGGCCTTGACCGCCTGGCCCTCGTTGACCAGCCGCTTGCGGTTGTGGCCGTAGGCCGACAGCCACTGGTCGTTGTGCTTGACGATGATCAGCTCGCCATAGCCGACCAGGCCGGCGCCGGAATACACCACCACGCCGTCGGCCGCGGCGTTGACCGCCTGGCCGCTGCTGCCGCCGATCGCCACGCCCTGACGGGTGGCATTGCCCTCCACGTAGCCGCTGAGCACCACGCCCTGCGCCGGCCACTGCCAGCGCACATTGCTGGCGACCGCCACCGGGGCCGGTCGTGGTGCCGGCGCCGAGGCAGGCGGCGGCGTGGACGGGCGCGGCGCCGGGGCCCTGCCGTTGCCGGCGCCCGCTGGCGCGCTGGCGCCGGTACGGCCGCCGGCCCCCAGGGCCAGGCGCTGCCCCGGGTAGATCGTGTAGGGCGGCTGCAGGCCGTTCCAGCGGGCCAGGTCGGCGACCGCGGCGTTGTTGCGCCGGGCGATCGAATACAGGGTGTCGCCGCGCTGGACCACCACCGAAGCGCCCGGTTGCCCGGTGGCCGTGCCGGCGCCCTGCCCGGCCACCGTGGCACCGCCCGGCGTGCGGACCACCGTGCTCTTGCCGCACGCCGACACGGTGAGCAGCAGCAGGACCAGGGCACTGGCGCGCAGCGCGGTGCGGGCCATGGGGATCGCGTTGCTCATGCGGATGCACATCTCCTGCAGGCGGGGGTACGCGGCGCGCGGCCGCGGGGATTCAACCGGTGAGGCGCTGGAACAGCCCGTGCGCCGCGGCTCCGCCGCCACCGATGAGGATGGTGAAATAGACCACGGTGCCGATGTTGGCCAGGTGACCGAGCAGGATCGCCCCGCCATCGCGCTGGATCATCCCGATCGCGTACAGCAGCAGGGCCACGGCCGGGATCGTGTTGCTGAAGGGCACGAACCCGAACGGGGCCATCAGCAGCAGCGCCGCGGCGATGAAGGCCAGGTTGTTGACCACGCCGGCCATGCGCCCTTCGGCAAACACGCCCAGGCGGCGCGGGCGGCTGATCCGCTCCATGCGCGCCACCCACTTCATGCCCGCCTGCAGCCCCGGGCGCAGGCGGTCGGCCGGCAGCTGGCGGTCCTGCAACCGGCGCGGCAGCCACAGCGGGCGCCCGAACAGGCGGCTCACGCCCACCAGCAGGATCGCCGCGCCGAACACCGTGCTCACGCCCGGGATCGATACCGGGATCAGGAACACCAGCGTCAGCAGCACGGTCAGCAGCAGCATGCCCTCGTCGCCGAAGGTCGCCAGCAGCTCGCGCAGGGTGAGGTGGTCTTCCGGCAGCTGTTCGATGATGGCCGCCAGCTGCTCGCCCAGCGGGGCGTCCTGGTCGATGCGCAGGGTGGTGTCGGGGGAATTCATCGGACCTCTCAGTCAAGGGTTCCGGCCAGCAGCGGCACGAACACCACCGGCGCCAGGGTGCGCTCCTCGATGCTGCCGTCCGCATGCCTGACCAGCTGCAGCAGCGACTGCGCCGAGGCGCCGCCGACCGGCGCCACCAGCATCCCGCCCACCGCCAGCTGCTCCAGCAGGGCCTGGACCAGGGCCGGCGCCGCGGCGGTCACCACGATCGCGTCGTAGGGGCCGTGCTCGGCCCAGCCGACCCGGCCGTCGTCGTGCTTGCTGCGGATGTTCATGCCCAGCGCGCGGAACCGCTTGCGCGCCTGGCGCAGCAGGTCGCCGATGCGCTCGACGGTATAGACCTCCAGGCCGAGGGCAGCCAGGATCGCCGCCTGGTAGCCGGAGCCGGTGCCGATCTCCAGCACCTTCTTCGGCTGCACCGACAGCACCGCCTCGGTCATCCGCGCCACCACCCAGGGCTGGGAGATGGTCTGGCCGTGGCCGATCGGCAGCGCGGTGTCCTCGTAGGCACGGCTGGCCAGGGCCTCGTCGACGAACAGGTGCCGCGGGACCTGGCGCACCGCGCTGAGCACGTGCTCGTCGGCGATGCCGCCACCGGGGGCCTCGCGCAGGCGCTGGACCAGCCGGTCGCGCACGCGCTGGGAGGTCATGCCCACCCCGGCCACCTCCGGCTGCAGGCGCAACCTCGGGGTCACGCCGATGCCTCCGGATCGTTGCCCGCCAGCGCCGCGGTCAGTCCGCCCACCCAGCCGGCCACCTTCTCCAGCGCCTGGTAGCGGGTCAGGTCCACGTGGATCGGGGTGATCGAGATGTGGCCGGTGCGCACGGCGTGGAAGTCCGTGCCGGGGCCGGCGTCCTGCTCGGGACCGGCCGGGCCGATCCAGTACACGGTGCGTCCGCGCGGGTCGGTCTGGGTGACGCAGGCCTCGGCCCGGTGGCGGTTGCCCAGCCGGGTCACCTCGAAGCCGCGCAGCGCCGACCAGGCCAGGTCCGGCACGTTGACGTTGAGGATGGTGTCCGCCGGCAGCGGGTCGGACTTCAGCCGCGCCACGATCTCCACCGCGGCACGCGCGGCGGTCCCGTAATGCTTCGCGTCGTGCTGGCGGGTGTCCAGCGACACGGCCACCGCCGGCAGGCCGAGGAAGCGGCCTTCCATCGCCGCCGACACCGTGCCCGAATAGATCACGTCGTCGCCGAGGTTGGCGGTGTTGTTGATCCCCGACACCACGATGTCCGGCTCGAACTCGAACAGCCCGGTCAGCGCCAGGTGCACGCAGTCGGTGGGGGTGCCGGCGACCGAACAGGTGTAGTGGTCCAGCCGCCTCACCCGGACCGGCATGTCCAGGGTGAGCGAGTTGCTCGCCCCGGAGCGGTCGCGGTCCGGCGCCACCACGTAGACCTCGTGTCCGGCATCGCGCAGCCCCTGGGCCAGGGCATGGATGCCGGGGGCGTCCACGCCGTCGTCGTTGCTAACCAGTACGCGCATGTGCTTCCTCGAAAACGCACCGCATGATACCGGAAGCGCCGCGCCCCCCGCCGCCCTCGCCGCCCCGCGCCGCGGCGGGTACCCTGCCTCCATGCACGAGGACGATGACGATGCCGCCCTGTTCCGCGCCGCGGTCGGCAAGGTCGATCCGCTGCGCGCGCCGCGGTCGAGATCGTTGCCCGGCTCAAGGCCGATCCGCTGCCCGCCGACACCATCCTCAACGTCAACGTGCCGGACCTGCCGTGGAACGAGGTCAAGGGCTTCGAGGTCACGCGCCTGGGCAACCGCCATCGCGCCGAAGGCTGCATCGCGCAGAAGGACCCGCGCGGCAACGAGGTCTACTGGATCGGCCCGGCCGGTCGTGAGCAGGACTCCGGCCCCGGCACCGATTTCCACGCGGTACGCACCGGCCGCATCTCGATCACCCCGATCCAGGTCGACCTGACCCGCTACCAGGCCTTGGAGAAGGTGGCCAGCTGGGTCGGCGGCCTCAGCGCCGCGCTGGACCAGCCGGCATGAGCCCACGCTTGCGCCTGCAGCCGGAAGCCGTCGGTATCGGCATGACCTCGCAGCGCGTGCGTGACCGCCTGGTCGATCGCCTGCGCGAAGCCGGCATTGTCGACGAGTCGACCTTGAATGCGATCCGGGTGGTGCCGCGTCATCTGTTCATCGATGAGGCGCTGGCCTCGCGTGCCTACGAAGACACGGCCCTGCCGATCGGCCACGGCCAGACCATCTCCCAGCCGTGGGTGGTGGCGCGCATGACCGAAGCCGTGCTGCAGGTATCACCGAAGAAGGTGCTGGAAGTCGGAACCGGCTCCGGCTACCAGGCCGCCGTGCTCGGCGCGCTGGGCCTGGAGATCTACACCGTCGAGCGCATCGGCGACCTGCTGCGGCAGGCACGCAAGCGCTTCCGCGCACTGGGCATGAACATCCGCACCAAGCATGACGACGGCCGTGCCGGCTGGGCCGAACATGGCCCGTTCGATGCCATCGTGGTCACTGCAGCTGCACCGGCGCTGGTCGATGAGCTGGTCGGGCAGCTGGCCGAGGGCGGCCGCCTGGTCGCGCCGGTTGGCGGTCCGGGCGGACAGTCGCTGGTGCAGTTGGACCGCAAGGCTGATGGCAGCATCGAACAACGCGTGCTGGCGCCGGTCACGTTCGTGCCGCTGCTGTCCGGCATGCTCGACTAATCCACGGAGCAGGGTTTGCATGAAGATTTTCGGGCCGCTGTACGAGCGGGCGATGAAGTGGGCGGCGCACGAACGCGCGCCGACCTACCTGACAGTGCTGAGCTTCTTTGAAGCGATCATCTTCCCGGTGATGCCGGAGGTGATGCTGGCGCCGATGTGCGTGGCCCAGCCCAAGCGCGGCTGGTGGTTCGCCACCCTCAGCCTGGCCGGCTCGATGGTCGGGGCGGTGGTCGGCTACGCGCTGGGCCACTTCGCCTTCGAAGCGATCAAGCCGCTGTTCGAAGCGCTGGGCATGCTGCCGGCGATCGAGCAGGGCATCACCACCGTGCAGGCGAAGATGGCCGAGTCGCCGTGGGCGGTGTTCACCTTCCTGGTACTGGGCGGTTTCATGCCCATCCCGATGAAGGTCTTCACGTGGGCATCGGGTATCGTCGGC
>JBQGEI010000391.1:0-1941 GCA_052039535.1 Pseudoxanthomonas sp. | reverse complement strand
CGTTCCGGAGAAAACCATGGAAACCGCACTGACCGCCCTCGCTTCCGTCCAGGCTTCGACCGTTCTGGCCATCGGCATCATGATCGGCCTGGCCGCGCTGGGCGCCGGCCTGGGTCTGGCCATCATGGCCGGCAAGTTCCTCGAGTCGGCCGCCCGCCAGCCGGAGCTGATCCCGGTCCTGCAGGTGCGCATGTTCATCACCGCCGGCCTGATCGACGCCGCGTTCATCATCTCGGTCGCCGTGGGCCTGCTGTTCGCCTTCGCCAGCCCGTTCCTGGTCGGCGACCTGGCCCCGTAACTGTCGGATCGCACGATTCGACGGGTCTGCCGCCGGTCCGCTTCGCGGGTGCCGGCGGTGGCATGTAGGCAGCCTGGCGGCGCACGCGCCGCCGGCTCCTGAGCACAGGCAGAGCGTACCAATGAACCTCAATCTGACTCTTTTCGCCCAGGCGCTGGCCTTCGCAGGCCTGATCTGGCTGATCGCCACCAAGATCTGGCCGCCGCTGCTGAAGGCCCTCGAGGAGCGCCAGCAGAAGATCGCCGAGGGCCTGGCCGCGGCCGACCGCAGCCAGAAGGACCTCGCGCAGGCGCAGGACAAGGTCAACGAGCTGCTGAAGGAAGCCCGCGCCAAGGCCAACGAGATCATCGACCAGGCCCACGCGCGCGCCAACCAGATCGTGGACGCGGCGCGCGACGAAGCCGTCGTCGAGGCCACCCGCCAGAAGGCGCTGGCCCAGGCCGAGATCGACGCGTCGGCCAACCGTGCCCGCGAGGAGCTGCGCAAGCAGGTCTCCCTGCTGGCGGTCAGCGGCGCCGAGAAGCTGCTGCAGCGTGAAATCGACGCCAGCGCGCACAAGGCGCTGCTGGACGAACTGGCAGCCGAGATCTGACATGAGCCAGGCGCTGACCCTCGCACGTCCCTATGCCCGCGCCGCCTTCGGTGCGGCCCGCGACGAAGGCCGGCTGGATGCCTGGTCGCAGGCGCTGGCGTTCTCCGCGCAGGTCGCCGCCGACCCGCGCGTGGCGGCGCTGCTCTCCAATCCCGGCCTGGGTGACGAGGGCGCCACCACGCTGCTGGCACCGCAGGACGCCGATGCCGGTTACCGCCGCTTCCTGGCCCTGCTGGCCGAGGCCGGCCGCCTGCCGCAGCTGGCCGAGATCGCCGGGCTGTTCGAGCAGCTGCGTGCCGAGGAGCAGCGCGTGGTGCGCGCGACGGTGACGTCGGCCACCGAGCTGGCCGCCGGCGAGCTGGAGAAGATCCGCGACGCCCTGCGCCGCCGCTTCGGCCGCGAGGTCGAGCTGCAGCAGGCGGTCGACGCCAGCCTGCTCGGTGGCGCGGTGATCGACACCGGCGACGTGGTCATCGATGGCTCCCTCAAGGGCAAGCTGGCGCGCCTGCAGACCGCCCTGGCGGGCTGACCTGCGCCGCACCCGGACACGTTCACTTTTCAGGTCGCAACCCGAGCACTGGCGCGCGACTCCAAGGAAACCAACATGGCTACCACGCTCAACCCCTCCGAAATCAGCGACCTGATCAAGACCCGCATCGAGCAGGTCAAGCTGTCCGCCGAGGCCCGCAACGAGGGCACGGTGACCAGCGTGTCCGACGGCATCGTGCGCATCTTCGGCCTGGCCGACGTGATGCAGGGCGAGATGATCGAGCTGCCGGGCAACACCTTCGCGCTGGCCCTGAACCTGGAGCGCGACTCGGTCGGCGCCGTGGTCCTGGGCGACTACGAGCACCTGCGCGAGGGCGACGTGGCCAAGACCACCGGCCGCATCCTCGAGGTGCCGGTCGGCCCGCAGCTGCTGGGCCGCGTGGTCAACGCGCTGGGCGAGCCGATCGACGGCAAGGGCCCGATCGCCGCGGCGCAGACCGCGCCGGTCGAGCGCGTCGCCCCGGGCGTGATCTGGCGCAAGTCGGTCGACCAGCCGGTGCAG
>JBQGEI010000390.1:0-5425 GCA_052039535.1 Pseudoxanthomonas sp. | reverse complement strand
GCCAGGTAGGCGCTGGCGGCGCCGAGGTGCTCCTGGCCATGGGCCTGGTAGCGCAGCACGTCCAGGGTCAGGTGGGCCTCCTCGCCCACCCGCTTGCGGCTGGAGGCGATGGAATAGAGCCGCTGCGCCTGCGGGCGCAGTGCCGCCACCAGGGCGTCGTGGTCCCAATCCGCCGGCCAGCGACGCAGGACGTCCACCAGCTGGTGGTCGCCCAGCAGCGCCGCCAGGCCGGCGGGCTGGGTGGGGTCGAGCAGCTGCTGCAGCGCCGCGGCGCCGGCGCGTGCAGCGTGCGCGGCCAGGAACGGACGCGACAGCCGGGTCAGCTCGCGCCGGGTGGCCAGCCACTCGTGCAGGGGCAGAGTCTCCCCGTCGACGGTGACAGCGGTATTTCCATCCAGGCGCGCGGCCTGCAGCACCGACTCGACCAGCGGCTCCGGGTTGCGGTGGCGGATGCCCAGGGCGTCGCCCGGCTCGTAGGCCAGGCCCGAGCCCTCCAGCGACAGCTCGATGTGGCGGACGTCCTTCTCCACCGGGCCGTACTTCAGGAAGCCCTGGCTGCGGAACTCGCGGCCGGTGATGCGCTGGTTGGCCAGCACCTCGGCGGGGAAGGGGCGCTCGTGCGACCACACCGCGGCCGGGCGTAGCGGCGTCACCGTGGCCAGATGGGCGGCGGAGCCCGCCGGTGCGGACGCGCGCAGCAGTTCGCCGGCGCTGGCCAGGGCACGTTCGCGCCACGGCGCGGCCACCGTATCGATATCCAGGTCCGCCTCGCCCAGCTCCTGGAGGCGCTGCGCACCCAGCTCGGCCAGGCGGGCATCGAGCTTGCGGGCGATGCCGCAGAAGTCCGCATAGCTGGTGTCGCCCAGCCCGAGCACGGCGAACTTCAGCTCCGGCAGCTTGGGCGCGCGCTTGCCGAGCAGGAACTCGGTGAAGCCGATCGCATCATCCGGCGGGTCGCCTTCGCCCTGGGTGCTGATGACCAGGTAGAGCAGGCGCTCGCTGGCCAGTTCGCGGGTGGCGTAGGTGTCGGTGCGCACCAGGCGCACCGACAGTCCGGCGGCCTCGGCGGCCTGGGCGATCTTCTCCGCCTCGCGGCGGGCGTTGCCGGTCTGGCTGCCGTACAGCACGGTCAGCCGCTGGCCGGGCTGCGGCGCGGCGGCACCGCCCGGCAGCACTGCCAGCTGCGGCGCGCCATGACCCTGGGCCAGGCCGGCGGCATACCCGGACAGCCACCACAGCGAAGGCCCGTCCAGGCCTTCGACCACCCGGGCAAGCAGGACCTTGCGGCCCTCGTCGAGCGGGCTGGGGGGCAGGGCGGGGGACGCAGCGGTCATTGCGGAGGGCCTGGCGTGGGTCGCAATGCGACGGAGGACCGATGGTAGGAAGCGCGCTCCCGCATCTGAAACGGCTTGTGGTTATTGGCTTATGCTCGCCGCTTATTTCAGGTGCCCGGGCGGGCGTGCGGATACTGCGCCTCCCCAGTGCGCCCCCCGCACACCGTGCGGCCCGGTACGGCGCGCGCTGCCGGAGGCCGCGGCGCTGGCCGCCCCCAGGATCGGTCCATCAATGAGTCTCGCCCACCGCCTGTCCCATCTCGACCGCCTTGAGGCGGAGAGCATCCACATCCTGCGCGAAGTGGCCGCCGAGTTCCGCAACCCGGTGCTGCTGTATTCGGTGGGCAAGGACAGCTCGGTGCTGCTGCACCTGCTGCTGAAGGCCTTCGCCCCGGCGCCGCCGCCGATCCCGCTGCTGCACGTGGACACGCGCTGGAAGTTCCGCGAGATGATCGCCTTCCGCGACCGCCGCGCGGCCGAGACCGGTGTGGAGCTGCGGGTGCACATCAACCCCGACGGCATCGCCCAGGACATGGGGCCGGTCAGCCACGGCGCCACCGTGCACACCGACGTGATGAAGACCCAGGGCCTGAAGCAGGCACTGGAGAAGTGGAAGTTCGACGCCGCCATCGGCGGCGCGCGCCGCGACGAGGAGAAGTCGCGCGCCAAGGAGCGGGTGTTCTCGTTCCGCAACGAGCACCACCGCTGGGATCCCAAGCGCCAGCGTCCGGAGCTGTGGAACCTGTACAACGCCCGCATCCGTACCGGCGAGAGCGTGCGCGTGTTCCCGCTGTCCAACTGGACCGAGCTGGACGTGTGGCTCTACATCTACCGCGAGAAGATCCCGGTGGTGCCGCTGTACCTGGCCGCCGAGCGCCCGGTGGTGGAGCGCGACGGGGCCCTGATCATGGTCGATGACGACCGCCTGCCGCTGAAGCCGGGCGAGGTGCCGCAGCTGCGCAAGGTGCGCTTCCGCACCCTGGGCTGCTACCCGCTGACCGGTGCGATCGAATCGCAGGCCGACACCCTCGAGGCCATCATCGCCGAGATGCTGGTGGCCACCAGTTCCGAGCGCCAGGGCCGGGTGATCGACCACGACCCGACCGCGTCGATGGAAAAGAAGAAGCTTGAGGGATATTTCTGATGAGCGGCGGTGATGCGTCCTTCGTGGCAGGCGATGCGGACGGGCAGTCCGCCGCCGTGGCCGATTCCCAGGCTGCCGGCGCGGTGGCCGCCGGCACCGACCCCGCCGCGGGCGGGGCGATCGCCGCCTACCTGCGCCAGCACGAGACCAAGCCGCTGCTGCGCTTCATCACCTGCGGCAGCGTGGACGACGGCAAGAGCACCCTGATCGGGCGCCTGCTGTACGAGAGCAAGCGCCTGTTCGACGACCAGCTGGCGGCGCTGGAAGCCGACAGCCGCCGCCACGGCACCCAGGGCGAGCGCATCGACTACGCGCTGCTGCTCGATGGCCTGGCCGCCGAGCGCGAGCAGGGCATCACCATCGACGTGGCCTATCGCTACTTCGACACCGAACGGCGCAAGTTCATCGTTGCCGACTGCCCCGGCCACGAGCAGTACACCCGCAACATGGCCACCGGCGCCTCCACCGCCGACCTGGCCGTGGTGCTGGTGGATGCGCGCAAGGGCCTGCTCGCGCAGACCCGCCGGCACAGCTACATCGTCTCGCTGCTGGGCATCCGCCACGTGGTGCTGGCGGTGAACAAGATGGACCTGGTCGGCTACGACCAGGGCGTCTACGAGGAGATCGCCACCGGTTACCGGGCCTTGGCCGCGCAATTGGGCATCCCCGACGTGCAGGTGATCCCGCTGTCGGCGCTGGAGGGCGACAACCTGCTGCAGGGTTCGTCCAACACCCCGTGGTACACCGGCCCGGCGCTGCTGGAGCACCTGGAATCGGTGCAGGTGGAGGACGGCCAGGCACGCAGCGGCCTGCGCCTGCCGGTGCAGTGGGTCAACCGTCCCAACCAGGACTTCCGTGGCTTCGCCGGCACCATTGCCGGTGGCGTGGCCCGGCCCGGCGACCCGGTGGTGGTGCTGCCCTCGGCGCGGCGCTCGACCATCGCCAGTGTGCTGGGCGTGGATGGCCCGCTGGAACGTGCCGGGGCCGGGCAGGCCGTGACCCTGACCCTTGCCGATGAGATCGACGTCAGCCGCGGCGACCTGATCGTCGCCGCCGGCGACCCGCCCGCGGTTGCCGACCAGTTCGCCGCCCACCTGCTGTGGATGAGCGATGCGCCCCTGCTGCCGGGCCGGCCGTACTGGCTGAAGATCGGCACCCGCACCGTGGCCGCCAGCGTCAGCGAGATCAAGCACCGGGTGGACGTGAACACCCAGGAGCACCTGGCGGCCAAGCGCCTGGAGCTCAACGAGGTCGGCTACTGCAACCTCAGCCTCGAGGAGCCGGTCGCCTTCGCGCCGTATGCGGAGAACCGCGCGCTGGGCGGCTTCATCCTGATCGACCGGCAGGGCAACGACACCGTCGCCGCCGGCACCCTGGACTTCGCCCTGCGCCGGGCCGACAACGTGCACTGGCAGCACATCGACGTGGACCGCGCCGCGCGCGCCCGGATCAAGGGCCAGGTGCCGAAGGTGCTGTGGTTCACCGGCCTGTCCGGCGCCGGCAAGTCGACCGTGGCCAACCTGGTGGACAAGCGCCTGCACGCGCTCGGTTACCACACCTTCGTGCTGGACGGGGACAACGTCCGCCACGGGCTCAACCGCGACCTGGGCTTCACCGACGAGGACCGGGTGGAGAACATCCGCCGGGTCTCGGAGGTCGCGCGGCTGATGGCCGATGCCGGCCTGATCGTGCTGGTGAGCTTCATTTCCCCGTTCCGCGCCGAGCGCCGGATGGCGCGCGAGCGGTTCGAGCCGGACGAGTTCGTCGAGGTCTTCGTGGACGTGCCGCTGGAAGTGGCCGAGGCGCGCGACGTGAAGGGCCTGTACCGCAAGGCGCGCGCCGGCCTGATCCCCAACTTCACCGGCATCGACTCGCCCTACGAGGCGCCCGAGGCGCCGGAGGTGCACCTGGCCGCCGACCGCGACACACCCGAGGCGATGGTCGCCCAGGTACTGGCCGCGCTGGACCTCTGAGGCGGGGGCCGGTTCCCGGAACACTGCGTCAACCAACGGCACATACAGGCGTTCACGCCTGCTGGATACACTCGGCGGCTTCCGAATGATTCCAGTGAGGCAGTCGATGGCGGTACGAATTCCGGCAGCGGTCCTGTGCGGGCTGCTGGTACTGGCCGGGTGCGACCGCCAAGAACCCCCCGCACGTGCCGCGCAGCCGGCGATCCCGGTCACCACCGCGGTGGTCCAGCCGCGGGCCTGGAGCGACACCGTGCAGGCGCTGGGCACGGCCCGGGCGCGCGAATCGGTCACCCTGACCGCCAAGGTCAGCGAGATCGTGGAGCAGGTGCATTTCGACAGCGGCCAGCAGGTGGCGGCCGGCCAGCCGCTGGTGACCCTGCGGGTGGATGCCCAGCAGGCGGCGCTGCTGGAGGCCCAGGCCGCGGCCGACGAGGCCCAGCAACAGTTCCAGCGCCTGCAGAGCCTTGCCGGGCAGCAGCTGGTGGCGCGCGCCACCCTGGACACCCAGCGCGCCACCCGCGACGCGGCCCTCGCCCGCGTCCGGCAGATGCGCTCGGACATCGGCGACCGCCAGGTGCGTGCGCCGTTCGCCGGGGTGCTCGGCATCCGCCAGGTCAGTCCGGGCGCGCTGCTGACCCCCAATGCGGTGATCGCCACCCTCGACGACATCTCCCGGATGTACGTCGACTTCCAGGTGCCGGAGGCCGCGCTGTCGCGGGTGGAGGCGGGCGCCACGGTGAGTGCCCGCGGCGCGGCGTGGCCGGGCCGGACCTTCGAGGGGAAGGTGCAGACGGTGGACGCGCGGATCGATCCGCAGACCCGGGCGGTCACCGTGCGCGCCGCGTTCGACAACCCCGAGCGGCTGCTGCGCCCGGGCATGCTGCTGGACGTGAGCCTGTTCCAGCCGGCGCGCCAGGCGCTGGTGATCCCGGAGCTGGCCGTCGTGCAGGTCGGGCGCGACTCGTTCGTCTACC
>JBQGEI010000389.1:0-2464 GCA_052039535.1 Pseudoxanthomonas sp. | reverse complement strand
GGCGCCCGCCTGCAGCCGCTGGATCCGCAGCAGGACCACCAGCAGCAACACCGTGGACAGGGCGGCCGCCAGGCCGGTCAGCGCCACGGCCAGGTCCAGGCTCGCCGACGCCAGCACGATGGTCCGCTGCGCCAGGACCGACACGGCGATCAGCAGCGCGGCGGGCAGGGGAAATATGCGCAGGGCGCGCGCGCCGGCATCGGAGATCGCCGGCAGGCGCCACGAGGGGCGCCGCGCCGACAGCAGCACGTGGCCCACGACGGTGGCGACCACCACGAACACGCCCAGGCCGAGGGAAAGCGCGGCGAGCTCGGCCACCCGCGCCGGCGGCACGTCCGGCAACAGGGCGCCGCGCAGCAGCTGGGCCACGCACAGCGAACCGACCAGCGCCAGCAGCACGCGGGCCACGGCCGGTGCCGAGCGGCGCAGCGGTCCGGCCGGCACGCGGCTGGCCGCGGTCGTGGTCACCCGCGCCGCCAGCCACCAGGCCAGCAGCGCCAGCAGCCCCGCCAGGGCCAGGCTGAGCGCCGGTTGCAGGCCGGCTCCGGTCCAGTGGGCCTGGACCGCACGGGTGGCCTCCGCGCCCAGCCGCTGCAGGCGACGTGCGTCGCGCGGCGCCGAGTCGGCCAGCTGGCGCCAGAACGCGGGGCGCCATGGCGGGGTGGTGCGCTCGGACAGCACCCCGTAGAAGCGCTGCTGGCGCATGGCCGCGATCCGCTCCAGCAGCTGCCCGCCTTCGACCACCGCCAGCCGCGCCTGGCGCAGCTCCGCGTCCACCGCCGCGCGCTGTTCCTGCAGGTCCTGGCGCTCGCGCACCACGTCGCGGGCCTCTTCCTGGCCTTCGGCCGCCTCGCCGAGCTCCGCCAGCCGCGCATCCAGGCTCTGCAGCTCGGGCGTGCGGCTGTCGATCAGCGCCTGCGCCGCGGACTGGATCTCCAGCACGCTGGCGCGCGCGCGGGCCAGCTCGGTGTCGTCCTCGTAGCGGTCCAGCCCGGTGGAGATCGACTCCAGCTGCCGGCGGTCCTTGTCCAGGTCCTTCCCGGCGGCCAGCGCCGGTGCGGTCGCCCACGCCAGCAGCAGGAGGACGGACAGGCGGGCCAGCAGGGCAGTGCGGTGCATGGGGACGGGCAGGACGGGCGGGGCCGCTACGTTATCACCGCCCATGCGACGGTCCCGCCACCGTGCGCACGCGACCGTGCGTTCACCGTGGCCGGACGATGCTGGCAGCGCACGCTGGCAGGCGAGGAGGGCGCAGGTGGAAACGCGGGAACCCGGACTTCCGCAGGACGGGCAGGCCGACGCCCGGCCCACGCTCTGGACCGTCGGGCATTCGACCCGCAGCCTGGAGGCGTTCATCGACCTGCTGCGTGCGCACCGGATCGGCGCCATCGCCGACGTGCGGCGCTTCCCGGGTTCGCGCCGCTATCCCTGGTTTGCCAGCGAGGCCCTGGCCCGCAGCCTGCCGGAGGCCGGCATCGCCTACCGCTGGCTGCCGCAGCTCGGTGGCCGCCGGCGTGCGGTCCCGGGCTCGCCCAACGGCGCCTGGCGCAATGCCGCCTTCCAGGGCTACGCCGACCACATGGCCAGTGCCGAATTCGCCGAAGGCCTCGACCTGGCGCTGCAGCTTGCCGCCGCCCACCGCACCGCCCTGATGTGCGCCGAGGCGGTGTGGTGGCGCTGCCACCGGCGGCTGGTCTCGGACCTGCTGCAGCACCGTGGCTGGCAGGTGCTGCACATCGTCGACGCGCGCGCCGCGCAGGAACACCCCGGCCATCCCGATGCCCGCGCGCAGGGCGCGGACCTGGTCTATCCGCCGCGGCAGGAAGGCCTGTTCCCGGCCGCGGACTGATCCGCCGGGCGATCGCCGGCGTCCTTCGCCCGCTCGCGGCTCAACGCAGTTCCGGCGTGTGCTTGCCACAGTTGTAGCAGCGGCGGAAGTCGGCCAGCTGCCGGCCCAAGGCGACGCGGCCGCGGCGCACCAGTCCGGTGGGCCCGGCGCAGGAGCGGCAGTACGGTCCCTTGCCGGCCTCCCACCGCCTGAGCCGCAGTACGAACACGACCGACCACGCCGCGGCCGCCGCCCAGCCAGCCCCGAAAATCCAGTCCGCCAGGCGCGCGAATGTGCCGCCGGCATCCCCCTGGTCCCATGTCCCGGCCAGCAGGGCCAGGGTCGTCGTCGCCGTCATCAGGAAGCCCGCCGGCCACAGCCCACGCATCGCTATCGTTCCCCAGTGCATCGCCGTCCCCTTGGATGTGCTGGCGCAAAGGTGGCGCAGCCCGGTCGCACCGCGCGAGACCGAAGGCCGGCGCCTCCGCGGGTGCGTGCCGGAGCCACGGCGGCCCGCTGGCCTGCGCGGCGCCGGACCGGTTAGAATCGCGCCCCCGGCCGCGCCAGCGTCCGGTCCGCCGGAATAGCTCAGTTGGTAGAGCGGCGCATTCGTAATGCGTAGGTCGCAGGTTCGAC
>JBQGEI010000388.1:0-5139 GCA_052039535.1 Pseudoxanthomonas sp. | reverse complement strand
TCGTGCGGCCATGGCGCGCCCTGCCATCCGCCGCCGCGCCCGGCAAGCCCGCCGCATGCGGCCACTTCAGGCCCCGGCAATGCCCGTTCGCTAGACTGGCCGCCTTCCATCCTTGCGGCCGCTGCCATGTCCGAGATCCTGGTCCCTGTTTCCTTCGGCGAGCTGCTGGACAAGATCGCGATCCTGCAGATCAAGTCCGAACGCATGAGTGATGCCGCCAAGCTCGCCAACGTCCGCAAGGAGCTGTCGGCGCTGGAGCAGACCTGGATGGCGCATCCGTCCGCCGGGGGCGACATCGCCCAGCTGCGTGCCCAGCTCAAAGCCGTCAACGAGCGGCTGTGGGACATCGAGGACGAGATCCGGGTCAAGGAGCGCGCGCAGGAGTTCGACGAGGAGTTCGTGCGCCTGGCCCGCAGTGTCTACTTCGAGAACGACGAGCGCGCCCGGGTGAAGAAGGCGATCAACCTCGCCCTGGGCTCGGCCTACGTCGAGGAGAAGTCCTACCAGGACTACCGCAGCGGCAACACGCCCTGAGAGACGCCTGTGCGCCGGGCCTGTTCCAGCGCACGGATCCGCAGCATGTGCCGCACCATGCGCAGGCCGCTGCTGTGCGGCAGCGCCACCCCGTAGCCTTCGTGCAGCCGCTCGACCTCGGCCGCCTGGCCTGAGCCCAGCGCGCCCAGCTGGGCCAGCACCAGCGCCTGCTCCTGCAACTCCAGCGGCAGTGCCTCCGGGCGCTGCAGCAGCGCCTCGCCCAGGCGCAGCATGCCGGGCGCATCACGCGCGGCGGCGGCGGCATACAGGTCCAGCACCGCGCGCACCGGTGCGGGCTGGGCCGCATAGTCGATCCATGCCGGTGCAATCCATGCCCGCTGCAGGTCTTCCGGCGGCAGGTGGCCCAGGGTGGCGGTGGCCACGCTGGCGGCGCTGCGGGTCCAGGTCGCCAGGTCGGTGACCGGTCCGCGCGACATGCCCAGCAGCGCCTGCAGCTCGCTCTCGGCGCTGGCCAGTTCGTGCTGGCGCGTCGGCAGGGCGGTGTTGCGCGGTGAGCCGGACATGGCCGCGACCAGGGCCACCGCGCGTTCGCGCGCCTGCAGCAGGCTGTGGCCGGGCAACGCGCGCAACGGGTCGCGGGCCGGCGGCGGCTGCCGCCCTTCGAGCAGGTCCAGCACCGGCAGGCCGGTATCGGCCATGCGCTGCAGGGTATCGGCGCGGTCGGCGCGGAAGCGCGTGCGCGGACCCTGCAGCGCCACCAGCGGGTGGAAGTCGCTGTGCGGCGTGGCGTGCAGCGCGCGCACATAGGTCTGAAGCAGGCCGCGCCCGCCCAGCCGCCGCAGCGCAAGGGCGGCATCACCCTGGAGTCCCACGCGTGCGGTCTCGCGTGCCAGCGCGGCCGTGTCTTCCAGGCGCGAGGCATCGGCGGCCGGGCAGCGGCCGCGGCAGGCGACCACCACCAGGTCGTTGTCCTGGGCCAGGTACAGGCGTGCGTCGGGAAAGTTCTCCAGCAGCGCCGCCAGGATCGAGGCCAGCAGCGCATCGTCGATCTCGTAGGTCTGCAGCCACTGCACCAGCAGCCCGTCCTCGGCCAGGTGCGCGTGCAGGAAGCGGTAGAACTCGGTGGTGAAGAGCCCGGCCACGCCACTGACCCAGGGATTGGACGGCTCGGACACGATCACGTCATAGGTGCGGCGGCCGCTGGCGTAGAAGCGGCGCGCATCGTCGAAGTGCAGCTGCGAGCGCGGATCGTGCAGGGCGCGGCCGATGCGCGGCGCAAACAGCTCGGCCCCGGCGCGGTGCACCAGCGGCTCGATCTCCACCGTTTCCACCCGTTGCACCCGGTCGCTGCCGAGCAGGGTATGGGTGGACAGCCCCAGGCCCCAGCCGATCACCCCGACCTGGCGCGGTTGCGGATGCAGGGCCAGCGGCAGGGCGCCGAGGGTGACCATGGTCAGCTCGTCGCCGCCGGGAGGGCGGTCCAGGCTGGCGGCCATCGCGCCATCGGACTTGCCGTTGGTCAGCAGCGACAGCGTGCCCTGCGCCGGCGAGCGGGCCACGCCGATGGTGGCGGTCTTGCCGTCCTCGAGGAACGGCACTTCCAGCGTCGCATCCAGGCGCGCGAAGCCGGTGCGGAAGGCGCCGGAAAGCTGGGTGCGCGGGTCGGCCCGGCCCCACACCAGCGCCAGCAGCAGGCTGCCGGCCACGGCTCCGGCAAGCACCGCCAGCCGCGCCGGGCGCAGTTCGCCGCGCGCGTGGGCCAGCAGCCAGAAACCGATCGCGATGTCGCCCAGCGCCGCCAGCACCAGGCCCACGCGCACGCCCAGCAGTGGAACCAGGACGTGGGTCATCAGCAGCACGCCGGCGATCGCGCCGACGGTGTTGGCCGCGTACAGCCGGCCGATCGAGCCCTCGCCGCCGCCGCCGCGCAGCAGCGCCAGGGTGAACAGCGGCAGCGTGGTGCCAGCGAAGAACGCCGCCGGCAGCATCACCGCCATCGCCACGCCGGCA
This sequence comes from Pseudoxanthomonas sp., assembly GCA_052039535.1. GTDB lineage: Bacteria > Pseudomonadota > Gammaproteobacteria > Xanthomonadales > Xanthomonadaceae > Pseudoxanthomonas. The sequence continues at coordinate 2,634 of JBQGEI010000388.1, read as the reverse complement.
CTGCCCAGCAGGAAGATCCGGTAGCCGCCGTCGGTGCGCGCCAGCGACTGCACCAGCGCGGCGGTCCAGTCGAAGGACTGGGCGAAGGCCAGCAGCGACAGCAGCGCGGCCACGCCCATGGCGACCTGGGCGATGGCGGCGGTGCGCAGCGGGTCGGCCAGCCGGGCGCCGCGGCGGTGCACCCACAGCCCGCCGCCGGCCAGGCCCAGCAGGAAGGCCGCCAGCATCAGCTCGAAACTGTGCGCGGTGGTCCCCAGGGCCTGGTTGAGCAGGCGGATCCAGCCGATCTCGTAGACGAACGAACAGGCGCCCGACAGTAGCCCTGCCCAGAGCACTGCGCGCAGCATCGGCCGCGCGGCAGGGGCGGAGGCTGGGCCACGGGCGATCGCGGGCTCCGCGGACGCGACGCGCAGGGGGGCTTCGCCGACGGCCGCCGCCCCGCCCGGTGCGGGCGCAGGGGTTTCGCCGCGCGCCAGCCAGGCCGCCGCAAGGGCCACCAGCAGGTTGGCGATGCCGGCCACCACCAGCGCACCGTGCATGCCCAGCCGCGGCAGCAGCAGGAAGGTGGCCGCCAGCGCACCGGCGGCCGCACCGAGGCTGTTGGCGAAGTACAGCCCGCCCAGCACGCGCGCATCCTGGCCCTGGCTGGCGCGGATCCAGCCGGCGCTCAGCAGCGGGAAGGTCGCGCCCAGCAGGATGCAGGCCGGCAGGATCAGCAGCGCCGCCGACAGCCATGGATACAGCTGCGAGGCCAGGCCGTCCCCCAGCGCGCCCAACACGTGTTCCGAGAGCCCGGCATAGCCGAGGAACAGCGGGTGGAACGCCAGCCCCAGCGCGCCGATCACCCCCTCGGCCAGCGCATAGGCCAGCACCAGCCGGCGCCAGCGCAGGCCCAGCCGCGCCGCGCCCCACGCGCCCAGGGCCATGCCGCCCATGAAGATCGCCAGCACCAGGCTCTGCGCGTATGCGGCGTGGCCCAGCACCAGCCCCAGGTAGTGCGACCACAGCGACTGGTACACCAGCCCGGCGAACCCAGACACCACGAACAGCCCCAGCACCGCGGCCGCGGGCAGGGCCGGCGCCGCGGTCCGCAGGCCCGTCGCCACCCTCACGCCGCCCGTGCCGGGTCAGCGGCCATGGTCGTCCCGGTAGCGCTCGAAGGCGGCGATCGCATCGTCCACGGTCACCAGCTCCATCACGCCTTCGTGCTCGATCTTGGTGCCCCACCTCAGCGCGGCGGCCGGCTTGCCCAGGTACTTGCGCGCTGCATCGTCGTAGCGGTCCACGCAGTAGCGCCGGTCCGAATACGGGCCGCTGCGCGCCGGGTTGCTGGCCGCGTGCAGACCCAGCACCTTCGTGCCCATCGCATTGGCGATGTGCATCGGCCCGGAGTCGGGCGTGACCAGCAGGTCGGCGCGCCGCAGCAGCGCCGGCAGCTGCTTGAGAGTGTCCTTGCCGACTAGGTCCAGCACCGGCTGGCGCATGGCCGCGGTGATGGCATCGGCGGTCTGGCGCTCCAGCGCGCTGCGCCCGCCGCACAGCACCACCCGCCAGCCACGCGCGGCGGCGTGGTCGGCCAGGGCGGCATGGCGGTCCGGATACCAGTTGCGGCGGACGTGGCTGGAGCAGGGCGAGATCATCAGCACCGGGGTGCCGTCGTCCGGCCACTGTGCGGCGGCCCACGCATGGGCTTCGGGCGGCACGGGCAGGTTCCACTCCACCGTGTCCTGCACCAGGCCCAGCGGCTCGCAGAAGCTGCCGATCGCGTCCAGCACGTGGATGCCCGGGCGGTCGGCGATGCGCTCGTTGACGAACAGCCCGTGCAGGTCCTTCGAGCGCGAGCGGTCATAGCCGATGCGCCGGCGTGCCGGCACGAACGCCGACAGCAGGTTGGCGCGGCCGGCCACCTGCAGCTGCAGCAGCACGTCGAAACGCCCTGGCGGCAGCGCGCGGCGCAGCTGGCGCATGCCTGCCAGGCCGGCGCGCTTGTCGTAGACGTGGAAGCCGACGTCCTCCAGCCCCTCGAGCAGGCGGTGCCCGGCCGGATCGATGATCCAGTGGAGGTGCAGCCCGGGCCAGGCGCGCTGCAGGGTGCGCACGAGCGGGACCACGTGGGTGACATCGCCCAGGGCGGACAGGCGCAGCAGGCAGATCGAAGGACGCATGGGCTCGGGGTGTTGTTAGACTCGCGCGGATGGTCGCGTTCGACGCCAACGAAGCCTTGTCGCCCTACCGCGCCGGCAGCGGATATGGCGCCATTCTGTTCGACCGCGAACGGCTGCGGCAAGCCGGGCCGGAACTGTTCGTGCCTTCGGCATGGGGCGAACGCGCGCGCCAGGTGGGCTCCGGCGGCCGCGGTGGCGCGTGGTTCATCGATGCGCCGTTCGGCGCGGCGGTGCTGCGCCGGTACCTGCGCGGCGGGATGATGGCCCGCCTCAGCCACGACCAGTACCTGTGGCAGGGCCCCAACCGCACCCGCAGCTTCGCCGAGTTCCGGCTGATGCGCGAGCTGCTTTCGCGCGGCCTGCCGGTGCCGCGCCCGCTGGCCGCCTCGTACGTGCGCAGCGGTCCGCTGTATCGGGCCGCGATCCTGCTCGAACGCCTGGAAGGCGTGCGCTCGCTGGCCGACCACGC
>JBQGEI010000387.1:0-2783 GCA_052039535.1 Pseudoxanthomonas sp. | reverse complement strand
CTGGGTGCTGACCCGCACCGCCACCGGCCTGCAGCTCAAGCACGACCACCGCCACCAGGATGGCAGCCCCGATGCGGTGACCCTGTACGGCGGCGTTACCGCCACGCCCGGCAGCGCCATCCGCCAGGAATTCCCGGTCGATGCGGAGTCGGTGGCCCTGTTCGAGGCCAACGGCCTGCAGGCCTCGGTCAGCAACACCTGGGCGATGGAGATCGAGCCGGGCCAGCGCTTCCGCTATGAGCTGTCGCGTCCCGGCGGACGCCTGTTCCAGGTCGACTTCGACCTCGCCGCCCCGGTCACCCCGCCGCCGGCACCGTGGGGCCACGACGGCCCCTGAGGCCAGGGCGTGCCGCTGCCGGTGGCGACATGCGCCATTGGTCTGCTTCGCGCCGGGGCCGGACAGCGGTCATGATCCGGTGACCGCAAACAGGGGAGACCGCAGATGCAGATCAGGCCCACGCCAGTGACCGCCGCCGTGGCGGGCGTGTTCTCGGCCCTGGTGATGACCGTGCTGTGGCCGCGGCTGGGCGAGGACACCCTCAACTGGATACTGTCCTTCGCCCTGGTGATCGCGCTGCCGCTGCATGTGGCGGTGGTCGGTTTCGGACGCGCCCGCCCGCCCGGTTCCGGCGCCGATCCGGCCTTGATCCAGCGGGTGGCGGTCTGGCTGCTGGCCGGACTGGTGACGCTCGGCGCCGGCCAGCTGTTCCCGGCCTGAGGCCGCGGGTCTGCAGCCGGCCGGGGCCGGACCGGACCTGCGTCAGCGCACGCCGAAGCGTGCGCGGCAGCCGCCGTCCACCCACACCGACGCGCCGTCCCAGCCCCAGGTGCGGCCTTCGTCGCAGCGAGCATCGGACAGCTGGCGCACCAGCACGGGGCGGCCCTGGCGGCGGTCCCAGTCGCAGCGGCGCCGGCGCCGGTCGTCGCTGCTGCAGGTGACGCTGTAATCCATGTCGCGGCCGTAGCCGTAGCCGTCGTCCCGGTCGCGACCGGGACCGGAGCCCCGGCCCTGGGCGAACTCGCCGCGGCAGCCGTCGTCCACCCACAGCGTGCCGCCGCGCTGGCCCCAGGTGCGGCCCTCGACGCACGCGGTCTTCGACAGCTGGCGCACCAGCACCGCGCGGCCGCGGAACTCACAGGTGTGCTGGCGGTTGTCGCGGCTCTCGCAGCGCACCACCTGGCCCGCACCGGGGCCGTTGTCCCAGCCGCCGCCGCTGTTCCATCCCTGGCCGCGGCCCTGGGCGAAACGCCCGCGGCAGCCGCCGTCCACCCACATGCTGCCGCCACCGCCACCGAAGTTGCGACCTTCGACGCAGCGGGTGCCGGAGATGTTCTCCACCAGCACCGGGCGCCCGTCGAACGGGGTGCGGCAGGTCCGCCGGCGGCGCTCGTCGCTGGAGCAGACCAGGGTCTGGCCGGGCCAGCTCGAACCGTTCCAGCCGCGCCGGCCCTGGCCATGCAGCGAACTGGAGATGTCCTGGCGGACGCGCTGCATGCCCCAGCCGCGCTCCACCTGCTCCAGGTAATAGGCCAGCTGGTCGTCGGGGATGCGGCCGCCGCGCGACTGGGCCGCGTACTCGCGTTCGATCAGTTCGACCCGGCTGGGGGCCGCCAGCGGTCGCAGGTCTTCCTGGGGCGCGCCGGCGGCGTGGGCCGGCGCAAGCGCCGGGAGGCCGAGCACGAGGATGGCGGCGAGGATGCGCTTCATGCGGCAGGCTCCGTTTCCCGCGGACCGCGGTCGAGCGGACTATATCCACGCCGCCGCTTAACGCCGGCCGACCTGTCCTCAGCCGCGCCGGCCCGGGCGCGTGGCGCGCGCCGGCACCACCGCGATGCGTTCCACGTCCAGCTCCTCGGTGTAGTCCAGCCAGGCGCGGATCACCAGCTGGTCCACGGCCGAATCCAGCCACAGGGGCAGGCGGATCTGGCCGGGCGGCTGTCCCGGATCGACGTGCACCCATTCGCGGGCGCGCACCACCGTGCCGTCATCGGACACCGCCTCCAGCCAGAACGAATGGCTCGGCAGGTTCCGCGCCTGCACGCTCAGCTGGTAGTGGCCGGCCTTCATCGGGCGCTGCTCGCGGCCGACGGTCAGGGCGCGGCGCGGGCGCGGGCGGGCGTCGGCGGACTGGTCCAGCGGCGCGTCGACCTGGATGCCCTGGGCCAGCTCGGCCTCCGGGTACAGCCGCAGCGCGTTGCTGCGGTCCACCACCAGCGCGCACCACTCGCCGCTGCCGGGCTCGTCGAGGAAGGCGGTGCAGCGGTCCACGTAGGCGAGGATGTTGTCCGGGTCGCGCTGGGCGAACTGGCGCGGCGCGTCCTCCAGGACGATCGAGGCGATGTTCCAGCCCTGGTCGTACTCCAGCATCACCGGCGGGTGGATGCGCTGCACCCCGGCGACCACGCGGTCGCCCTCGATGCGCAGGGTGCGGGTCTCGGTCCCGGTCCACAGCTGGCGGGCGAAGCCCAGGTACTGCGACCAGCGGTCCCCGGCGGCAGCCGCGGCCAGGCTGGCGCCGTCGCTGGCCGGGCCCAGCAGCGAGCGGCCGAAGCCCAGCGCATGCAGGTCCGGGTCCAGCAGGTTGAGCAGGGTCGCCCCGCTGTCCAGGGTGGTGCCGCCGGCAGCGACCTGGCGCGGGGCATGCCCGCTGTCGAGGAACAGCAGCAGGTTTTCCCGCTTCATGCCGTCCAGGACGTGGGACAGGTCGTTGGGCATCGCCAGGTGGTCGGAGGCCACCACCACCAGGGTGTCCTGGGCATGCGGGCTCTGGCGGATGCGCTGG
>JBQGEI010000386.1:0-6762 GCA_052039535.1 Pseudoxanthomonas sp. | reverse complement strand
ACCCCCCCCAGGGGGGGGCGGGGGGGGGGCGGGGGCGGGGCCGCCCCCAACCGGGGGGCTGGGCCGGGGGGGGGGCCCCCCGCGGGGGGGGGGGGGGGGGGGGCCGTGGGGGTCTGGGCGAAGGCCAGGCCGAAGCCGAAGGTGGCCACCGCGGCGAGGACGGTGAGCGGGCCGGTGGAACGGAACTTCATGGAAACGGTGACTCCTGCGGCATCCGGCGCGAGGCCGGGCGGAAAGGATGGGCGAAGGGGCGGGATTGTACGGCCGGGCTCAGTCGCGCACCGGCTGCGGGGTACCGAAACCCAGACCGGCGATACGCAAGGCAAGTTCCGCTGCATCGCCGGCGGCGGGCACGCGCAGGCGCCAGAACGTGCGCCCGCCACTGACGACATCCTCCAGGCGCGCTTCGTGGATGCCCGCCGCCAGCAACCGCTCCAGCGCGCGGCGCGCGTTGTCGGCACTGGAGAAGCTGGCGACCTGCAGCAGCGGCGCGGCCGGGACCGGGCGCAGCGCGGGCGGCGTGCCCGCGGTGGCGCCCGGTCGCACCGTGGGCGTGGCCACGGGTACGGAGGGGGTGGGTGCTGAAGCGGTCGAGGCGACGGCGACTGTCGCCGGCGGCGGCGCGGGTGCCGCCGGGTCGGCCGGCAGGGGGCTGGCGGTGACCGTCGCGGTGGCCTCCGGCAGCGCCTGCACCAGGTGGTCCAGCGCGGTGGCCGGCGCGGCCGGCGCGGTGGCGGCCGCCGTCACGCCCGATGGCACGCGGGACGGGCCGGCAGGCTTCGCGGCGGTGCCCGCCAGGCGCATGCCATCGTCCTCGCCCGGCTGCAGCGCACGCACCTCCACCCGTCCCGTGCCGCGGGCGACGATGCCCAGCTTCACCGCCGCCGCGTAGCTGAGGTCGACCACCCGCCCGTCGTGGAACGGGCCGCGGTCGTTGACCCGCACCACCACCGAGCGGCCGTTGTCCAGGTTGGTGACCCGGGCGAAGCTCGGCAGCGGCAGGGTCTTGTGCGCGGCGGTGAAGGCGTACATGTCGTACACCTCCAGGTTGGAGGTGCGCCGGCCATGGAACTTGCTGCCGTAGTACGAGGCGATGCCCTGCTCGGCATAGCCGCCGGTCCGGTCCAGCACCTTGTACTGCTTGCCCAGCACCGTGTAGGGCGAGCGGTTGCCCACCGGCGAGCGCGGCAGGTCCAGCACCACCGGCTCGGGGATGCAGTCGACGTTGGGCACGTAGTCGGGGGTGCGGTCGGGCACGCCCGGCTTGTACAGCCCGCCGGCGACGTAGTCCCCGCGCGTGGCCGGGTCTTCCTGGGCCGGCGCGTAGGGCGACACGCCCTCGGGGCAGGCGGACTTGGGCACCGCGGCCGTCACGCCCGGGACCGCCGTTCCGGCGCCCTTGGGCGCGGCCTTCTTCGGCGCGCTTCCGCAGCCGGCCAGCGCCAGCACGGCCAGCACCATGCCCGCGCGCAGCAGCCCTGGCTGCGGCCGGGGCAGGCTCATGCCGGCGGCAGCTCCCGCCCGGCGATCGCCTCGGACAGCTGGAACACGGCCATCGCGTACATCTTGGAGATGTTGTAGCGGGTGATCGCGTAGTAGTTCTGGAAGCCCAGCCAGTACTGCGGGCCGGTGCTGCCGGCCAGGCTGACCGGAGTGGCGGTCGCGCCGGCGGGCACCGGCGCCTGCGCGGTGTAGCCGCGCGCGGCCAGATCGGCCAGGCGGTGGGTCGGGGTCCAGTCGGCCGGGTCGAACGGCTCGCGGCCCGCAGCCAGGGTGGCCGGCACCGCGACCAGGCCGCCGCGCTGCCAGCCGCCCTTCTTCACGAAATAGTTGGCGACCGAGGCGAACACGTCGTCCAGGCTGCCGAACAGGTCGCGGCGGCCGTCGCCATCGCCGTCGACGGCGAAATCCCGGTAGCTGGAGGGCATGAACTGGCCCATGCCCATCGCCCCGGCGTAGCTGCCCTTGAGCGCGGTGATGTCCAGGTTCTCCTCGCGGCCCAGCGCGAACAGCTGCGCCAGCTCCTCGCGGAAGAACAGCTCGCGCCGCACCTCGCGCTCGAGCCTGGCCGGATCGCCGCTGCGCGGATAACGGAAGGCCAGGGTGTACAGCGCGTCCAGCACCGAGTGGCGCCCGGTATTGGCGCCGTAGCTGGTCTCCACGCCGATGATCGCCACGATCATCTCCGCCGGCACGCCGGTGTCGGCCTCGACCTTGGCCAGCTTCGCCCGGTTCTGCTCGAGGAAGCGCCGGCCGCCGTCGATGCGGGCCTGGCTGATGAACATCGGCCGGTACTCGTGCCACGGCTTGACCCGCTCGGCTGGTCGCGACATCGCGCTGACCACGCTGTCCAGGAAGGTTGCCCGGGCCAGGGTGGCCTCGATCTGCGCAGCCGGGATGCCGTAGCGGGCGCTGGTGTCGGCGACGAACCGCGCGCGTGCGACCTCGAACGGCACCGGGGCGAGGTCGACCGGCGGCGCCGGCGGCGCCTCGGGCGCGGCCTCGGCGGGCGTTCCGGCCACCGGCACGGTGGCCGGCGAGGTGGCGACGATGCCGGCCCGGGGCGTGCAGCCCAGCAGTCCGGCGAGGATCAGTCCGGTCAGGAAACGACCGTGGGTTGCGGGCTTCTTGGTCATCGAACGCAGGTTAGCATGCACGCGCAAGACCATGCAGGCCAAGGGATTTTTCACATTCCGGAAGGCGCCGGACTCAGCGCCAGGCGTGCACCGGCCGGTGCGTGCGCACGGCCATCACCAGGCCCAGGCCGGCCAGCAGCGAGACCGCCGAGGTGCCGCCGTAGCTCAGCAGGGGCATGGGCACGCCGACCACCGGCAGCAGGCCGGACACCATCCCGCCATTGACCAGCACGTAGACGAAGAACGCCAGGCCCAGCGAGCCGGCAAGCAGCCGCGAATAGCCGTCACGGGCCTGGGCGGCGATCCACAGGCAGCGCGCGGTCACGAACAGGTACAGGGCCAGCATCGTGGCCACCCCGATCCACCCGAACTCCTCGCTCAGCACGGCGAAGGCGAAGTCGGTGGTCTGCTCGGGGATGTAGTTCAGGTGCGACTGGCTGCCCTCGCCCCAGCCCTTGCCGGTGAGGCCGCCGGAGCCGATCGCGATCTTGGACTGGATGATGTTCCACCCCGCGCCGAGCGGGTCGCGCTCCGGGTCGAGGAAGGTGAGGATGCGGTCCTTCTGGTAGGGCCTCAGCAGCCACAGCCAGGCCACCGGCGCGACCGCGGCCACGCCACCGACGCCGATCCCGACCCACCACCACGGCAGCCCGGCCAGCAGCAGGGCGAACACGCCGCTGCTGGCGATCAGCATCGCGGTGCCGAAGTCCGGCTGCAGCAGGATCAGCCCGGTGGGCAGCGCGACCAGCACCGCCGTGGCCAGCACCGTGCCCACCCGCGGCGGCAGCGGCCGCGAATGCAGGTACCAGGCAACCATCATCGGCAGGGCGATCTTCAGCAGCTCCGAGGGCTGCAAATAGAACACGCCCAGGTTGAGCCAGTGCCGGCCGTGCTTGCCGGTGCCGACCAGCAGCACCGCCAGCAGCGGCAGCATCGACAGCAGGTACACCGTCGGCGACCACGCCCGCAGCCGGATCACCGAAACCCGCGACAGCGCCCACATGGCCACCGCGCCGACCGCGAATCGCGCGCCCTGGGCCTTGACCAGCGCCGCGCCGCCGGAGGGTCCGCCGGCGCTGTACAGCACCGCCAGGCCGAACGCCATCAGCCCGCCCAGGGCCAGGCACAGCGGCCAGTCCAGGGTGCGCACGAAGCGGCGCGCCAGGTCCAGCAGCCAGCGCAGGAAATCGTTCACTGGCCACCTCCGGCCGGCGGCCGGGCCGGCGCGGGCGCATCCGCGCGGCCACCGCTCCGGTCCGCTGTGTCCGCAGCGGACGGCACCGGCGCCGGGGCGGCCGCCTGCTGCCGGCGCAGCCAGCTGCCGAAGCTGTTGGCGGCCGGGTTGCGGTCGCTGTCCAGGGCCGGGGTCCGCGTGGGCGGGGCCACCGCGGGCGGTGCACCGGGCCCGGCCGGTGCCGGCGTCCCCGGCCCCGGGCCGGCCGCCGGCGCGGACCCGGCGGGGCCGGCGACCGCCGCTGCCTGGACACAGGCCGCATCGCCCGGTGTGCAGGCCGGCGCCGGCGGGGCGCCGTCGATCGGCTCCAGTCCCTCGGGCAGCCGGCCCAGCAGCCAGGCATCGAAGATCCGGCGTGCGATCGGTGCGGCGGTGCTGCCGCCATAGCCGCCGCCCTCCACCGCCACGGCCACCGCGATCTGCGGATCCTCCGCCGGCGCATAGCCGATGAACAGCGCGCGGTGGCGCAGGTGCAGCGGCAGGCTGCGCGGATTGACCGCGGCGGTGCCGCGGCGGCTGACCACCTGCGCGGTGCCGGTCTTGCCGGCCATCCGGTACGGCGCGCCGACGCTCATCGGCCGCGCGGTGCCACCGGGGCCATGGACGGTCATCTCCATGCCCTCCTGCACCACGCGCAGGTTGTCGGCGCGCGCGGTGATCGGCGCCGGCGCCGGCTGCGGCAATGCCGACCAGGGCGCGTCGAAGCGCTGCCGGCGCGACTCGACCAGGTGCGGCCGGCGCAGCCGCCCGCCGTCGGCCAGCGCGCCGGTGGCGCGCACCATCTGCAGCGGGGTGACCTTCCAGTCGCCCTGGCCGATGGAGATGTTCACGGTGTCGCCGGGATACCAGCGCTCCTTGCGCTGGCGCATCTTCCACGCCGGGGTCGGCAGGATGCCGCTGCTCTCGCCGACCAGGTCGATGCCGGAGGGCTCGCCGAAGCCGTAGCGGGTCAGGTACTGCTGGATCCGCTCGATCCCCATGTCCAGTGCCAGCTGGTAGTAGTAGGTGTTGACCGAATCGGCGATGGACTTGCGCGCGTCGGTCCAGCCATGGCCGCCGCGGTGCGAATCGCCCCAGCCGCGGCGGTTGCCCGGCAGGTAGAACATGCCGGTGGACAGGGTGCGGTCCTCCGGGCGGCGCAGGCCGCTGTCCAGGCCGGCCAGGGCCAGGAACGGCTTGAGGGTGGAGCCCGGCGCCACGCCGCCGAGCACGGCGCGGTTGAACTGCGGCCGCGAAGGATCGTCCATCAGCGCGCGGTAGTCGGCGTGGGAGATGCCGTTGACGAACAGGTTGGCGTCGTAGGACGGCAGGCTGACCAGGGCGAGGATCTCGCCGGTGCGCGGGTCCATCGCCACGGCCGTGCCTTCCAGCTCGCCGAACGCGGCCACCGCCGCGCGCTGCAGCTCGGCGTCGATGGACAGGCGCAGGTCCGCGCCCGGCTGCGCCGGCACCCGGCCGACCGTGCGCAGCGCCCGGCCCTGCACGTTGGTCTCGATCTGCTCGTAGCCGACCTTGCCGCGCAGCATCTGCTCATAGGCGCGCTCCACCCCGGTCTTGCCGATGTGGGTCAGCGCGGCGCCACCCTCGCCCAGCTGCTCCAGGTCCTTCTCGTCGATCCGGCCGACGTAGCCGATCACATGCGCGAACAGGTCGCCGTAGGGGTAGTGCCGGGTCAGGTACGGCTCCATCTCCACCCCGGGGAAGCGCCAGCGGTTGACCGCGAAGGCGGCCATCTCCTCGTCGCTCAGGCGCATCTTCAGGGTGATCGGGCGGAAGCCGCGGCCGGCCTTGCGCTCGCGCCGGAAGTGGGCGATCTCCTCCTCGTCCAGCGCGATCAGCGGGGCCAGCCCGGCCAGCAGCTTCTCGGTGTCGCCGGCCTTGTCCGGGACCACGTCCAGGCGGAAGGCCGGCAGGTTCTCGGCCAGCAGCCGGCCCTGGCGGTCGTAGATCATGCCGCGCGCCGGGACCACCGGGCGCGGGCGGATCCGGTTGGCCTCCGAGCGGGTGGCGAAATCGTCGTGCTGCAGCACCTGCAGGCGGAAGTACCAGGCCGCCAGGCCGCCCAGCGCCAGCAGTACGACCAGGAAACCCAGCACCGCCCGGCGCCGGAACTGCTCGGCCTCGGCATGCGTGTTCTTCAGGGGACGGCGGCTGGCCACGCCGGCTCAGTCCCGCCGGCCCAGGCGCAGGGCGTCCAGCAGCAGGAACAGCGGCGGCCACAGCGCCATGCCCAGCAGCGGCGCCCACCAGTACTGCCAGGGCAGCACCGGTTGGCCCAGGGCCAGGTTCAGCGCCGCGTCGACGATGCGGTCGTTGACCAGCAGCGCGCCGATCGCCAGCGCCTGCTGGGACAGCGGGAAGAAGCGCAGCCGCGCGCGGAAGCGCTGCAGGATGAAGGCCATGATCACCAGCCGCAGGGCCTGCTCGCCAAGCAGGTTGCCGTAGGTCAGGTCGGCGACCACGCCGCAGGCGAAGGCCAGGCCCAGGCCGGCGCGCGAGGGCGTTTCGATCACCCAGTAGGCCAGCACCAGCGCCAGCCAGTACGGACGCAGCGGCTGCAATGCTTCGTGCAGCGGCAACAGGCCCAGCAGCAGCCCCAGCAGCAGGCTCAGCGGCAGCACCCAGCCGCCCAGGCGTGCGCGGGCGCTCATGGCCGCCCCCCCGTTCCGGACGCTGCGGCGGGCGCCGGCGCGGTGCCGGGCGCAGGCGGGGGTGGCGTGCGCGACGCGGGCCGGGACGTGCCGGCAGCGGGACCACGGCCGGCGGCGGGGGGCGCGGATCCGGTGCCGCCCGCCGGGGCGGCGGGCGCGGCAGGGTCGGCGACGGGGGCCGGGGCCGCCGGCAGCGGCAGGTCCGGCGCGGCGCCGGGGCGCAGCAGCAGCACGTCGCGGC
>JBQGEI010000385.1:0-2589 GCA_052039535.1 Pseudoxanthomonas sp. | reverse complement strand
GAGATGAACCGCCAGGCCTTCGCCTGGGGCCGCCTGGCGGCGGTGGATCCGGATGCGGTGGCCGCGGCCGCCGGCCTGGTCTCCAATCCCGGTACGGCCGCCGAGCACCGCGCCGACGACCTGCGCGTGCTGCCGCCGGGCGACTGGGAAGGCAGCGAGTGGGGCAGCACCAGTGCGCCGGACCCGGCCACCTCCGGCCGCGAGTGGCGCGGCCTGCCGGCCTCGGCCAACGGCAACGGCACTGGCGCCGGCGCCTCGCCGATGGACGTGGCCACCGGCGAGGTGGCCGCGCTCCCGCTGGACGACCTGCGCCTGTCACGCAGCCTCGACGAGCTGGTGCGGCGGCGCCATGACTTCCTCGTCGCCTACCAGGGCCAGGCCTACGCCGGCCGCTACGGCGCGCTGGTACAGCGGGTCCGCGACGCGGAAGGCGCGCGCGTACCCGGCTCCACCGCGCTGGCCGAGGCGGTGGCGCGGTACGCGTTCAAGCTGATGGCGTACAAGGACGAGTACGAGGTCGCGCGGCTGTACACCGACGGCCAGTTCCAGCGCCGCCTGCAGCAGCAGTTCGAGGGCGACTACCGGCTGCGCTTCCACCTGGCCCCGCCGCTGCTGGCCAGGAAGGACGCACAGGGCCACCTGGTCAAGGGCGAGTACGGGCCCTGGGTCCTCACCGCGTTCCGCTGGCTGGCAAGGCTGAAGTTCCTGCGCGGCACCGCGCTGGACCCGTTCGGCCGCACCGCCGAGCGGCGCATGGAGCGGCAACTGGTGGAGGACTACTTCGCCACCATCGAGCGCCTGCTCCCGAAACTGGACGCCGGCAACGTGGACCTTGCGGCGGAGATCGCCAGCATCCCCGACCACATCCGCGGCTATGGGCACGTCAAGGAGGCGCACCTGGAGAAGGCCAGGGCGCGCGAGGCCGACCTGCTGCGCGAATGGGACAACCCGCTGCGGGTGGTGTTGCGGGGCGAGGCGGCCTGAGAAGTGGCCCGCCGGGCCGGGGCCCGGCGGCGCGTGGGTGCCGCGCCCGATCCATTCCGGCGTGCGTCCAGCCTCCACGTTGCGCCGCCCGCCTCCCGGGCCACGCGGGTGTGCGCAGACGCCGCTCAGTCCTGCGGCACCGGCCCGGTCGAGTCGCGCAGCTGCAGCGCGTACGGCATGTGCACCATGCTGCCGGCGCCGCGGTCCCGGATCGCCGCCAGCAGCTGCATGGTCGCCACCTGGCCCATGTCGCGCGTCGGCTGCTGCACCGTCGTCAGCTGCGGGAAGATGTGCTTGGCGATGGGCGTGTTGTCGAAGCCGCACACCGACACCTGGGCCGGCACGCGCAGCCCCAGCTCGCTCGCCGCGCGCATCACTCCCGCGGCCATGTCGTCGTTGGCGGCGAAGATCGCGGTGGGGCGCGCGGCAAGGCCCAGCAGCCGGCGTCCGGCATCCAGCCCCGAATCGAACGAGAACTCCCCGTCGACCACCAGCTCCGGGTCGTAGTACAGCCCGGCCCGGCGCAGCGCGGTGCGGTAGCCGGCCAGGCGCCATTCGCTGGCGCCGTGGTCGGGATGGCCGCGCACGTGGCCGATGCGCCGGTGGCCCAGCGCCACCAGGTGCGCGACTAGCTCGCAGACCGCGTCATGCTCGTCCAGCGACACGCCGATGCGGCCTTCGCGCTTGTACGGGGAGATGCACGCGAACGGAATCCCGCGCTGGTCCAGCCTGTCCAGCAGCGCATCGCTGTCGGTCAGCGGCGGGGTGAGGATCAGTCCGTCCAGCCGGGAGACCGCCAGCAGCGCGTCCACCGTCTCGGCGCAGTCCGGTGCGTTGTGCGCGACTGGCTGCATGACCATGCCGTAGTGGTGCGCCTCGCAGGCGTCCACCACCCCGGTGACCACCTCCATCAGGTAGTTCGGCGACGGATTGTCGTACAGCAACGCCACCAGGTAGGAGCGGTTGCCGGCGAGGCTGCGCGCGGACGGGTCGGGCCGGTAGTTGAGCGCGGCCACCGCCTCGCGCACGCGGGCCCGGGTGGTGTCGCGCACGCCCGGCTCGTGGTTGAGCACGCGCGAGACGGTCTTCATCGAGACGCTGGCCATCGCGGCCACGTCCTCGATCCGGGCCCGCGCCGGGACCTGCCCGGCGCGCCGCCCGCCACCGTCACCGGGCGTGCCCGGGTTCACCAGAAGATCGCGTACAGCGCGGCGAGGACTGCGACCACGCCCAGCGCACCGATGTTGAAGCCGGTGGTGGTGGAGTAGTCGATGTCGTCGGTGCGGATCAGGTCGCTGCCGGCACGTTGCGGCGAGGTGGCCAGCGAGACCACCACCGCCAGTGCCAGGGCCAGCAGGAACACCAGGCCCACGCGATCGATGAACGGAAGCGACGGCCAGGCCAGCTTGAGCACGATCGACAGGCCGAACGAGCCGATCGCCGCCGCCAGCGCGCCGGCCTCGTTGGCGCGCTTCCAGAACAGGCCCAGCACGAAGATCACCACGATGCCCGGGGTGAAGAAGCCGGTGTACTCCTGGATGTACTGGAACGCCTGGTCGAAGCTGCCCAGCAGCGGCTTGGCGGTGAGGATGCCCAGCACCACCG
>JBQGEI010000384.1:0-10994 GCA_052039535.1 Pseudoxanthomonas sp. | reverse complement strand
GGTGCGCGGCGTGCAGGGCCACGTGGCCTATCCGCACAAGGCGCGCAATCCGATCCACCAGGCCGCGCCGGCGCTGGCCGAACTGGCGGCGCGGGTATGGGACGCCGGCTACGAGAGTTTTCCGCCGACCAGCCTGCAGATCAGCAACATCCATGCCGGCACCGGCGCCAACAACGTGATACCCGGCGAGCTGCAGGTGGCGTTCAACCTGCGCTACAACCCGCACTGGGATGCGCCGCGGCTGGAGGCGGAGATCGCTGCGCTGCTGGACCGCCACGGCCTGGACCATGAGCTGCGCTGGCACCGCAGCGGTGAGCCGTTCTATACCCCGGAAGGACCGCTGCGCCGCGCCGCGCGCGAGGTGCTTGGCGAGGTGGCGGGCGTGCCGCCGGAGGAGAGCACCGGCGGCGGCACCTCGGATGCGCGCTTCATCGCCCCGCTCGGTGCCCAGTGCATCGAGGTCGGGCCGGTCAACGCGTCCATCCACCAGGTCGACGAGCACGTGTCGGTCGCCGACCTGGAGGCGCTTCCGGATCTCTACCAGCGCCTGGTCGAGCGGTTGCTGCTGGCGCCGGCAGGGTGAGCCGCCTCGGCCCTCAGGCCGGGCCGCGGCGCTCGTTGGGCCGGGCTCGGCGGTCGAAGATCAACGCGCTCAGCGCGATCGCGATCCCCAGCACCGCGCCGATAAGGAACAACAGCACCGCCAGGGTCGGGTAGCCGAACAGGGTGGACTCGGTCTGTACCCGCATCAGCATGGCCGAGGACAGCAGCAGCGCCGCCGTCACCACCGCCGCGGCGATGCGGTTGGCGATCTTCTGCATGTTCTCCATGAGCCGGGAATGGTCCAGCCCGTCCAGCCGTACCTGCAGGCGGTTCTCGGCCAGCAGCGACAGCGTGTCGGAGATCTTGCGCGGTGCATCGCGCAGCAGGCCCTGCATCTCCAGCAGTTCGCCGGCGAGGTTGGCGCTGGTGAACGAACGCCGCAGCTGGGCACGCATGATCGATTCCAGGTGCGACTCCACCAGCGCCTGCACGTCCATGTCCGGGTCCAGCGCGTCGGCCACCCGCTCCAGGTTGAGCAGGGTCTTGCCCAGCAGGCTGATCTCCGGCGGGACCCGCAGCCCGCGCTCGGCCGCGATGCCGACCAGGTCCAGCAGCAGCTTGCCCTCGGACGTGCGACGGCCGCCGGTGGCATAGCGCGCCACCAGTTGCCCGGTGTCGCGAGCAAAGGCCATGTCGTCGAACTGCTCGAGCCGGGTACCGATGGCGACCAGTTCGCGCGCCACGTCCTCGCCGCGCGCGTCGACCGCGGCGAACAGCAGTTTCAGCAGACGCTCGCGCATGCGCGGCGCCACCTGCGCCACCATGCCCAGGTCGATCAGCGCCAGGCGTCCGTCATCGCACAGCAGCACGTTGCCGGGATGGGGGTCGGCATGGATGTCGCCGTTGGCGAAGACCTGGTCCAGGTAGGCGCGCATCAGCTCGGCGGCCGGCGTGGCCAGGTCCATCTCGGTGCGGCGCAACCCGCTGACCGAGGTGACCTTCTCCCCGTGCACCAGCTCCATGGTCAGGACCCTGGAAGTGCTCAGCCCCCACACCGGCGCCGGCACGTAGAGGTGGGTGTAGGGCGCCAGCCGTTCGCGGAAACGGTCCAGGTTCTCCGCCTCGCGCCGGTAGTCCAGCTCCAGCAGCAGGATCTTGCGGAACTCGGCGATCCAGTCGGCGAAATGCAGCCTGCGCCCGGCCTGGGTCAGCGCGTCGGCGGTGCCGGCCAATCCGGCCAGGACCTCCAGGTCGAGCCGGATCGCCGCGTCCATCCCCGGACGCTGCACCTTGACCGCGACCTCGCGGCCGTCGCGCAGCACCGCGCGGTGCACCTGGGCCAGCGACGCGGCCGCCAGCGGCACCGGGTCGAAGCTGGCGAAGACGCGGCTGATCTTCGCGCCCAGTTCGTCTTCGACGATCTTCTCGATCACCGCCGTTTCCACCGGCGCGACTTCGTCCTGGATCCGGTCCAGGGCCTCGATGTAGGCGGCGGGAATCAGGTCCGGCCGGGTGGACAGCGACTGCCCCAGCTTGATGAAGGCCGGGCCGAGCGCTTCCAGGTCGGCCGCGAAGGCCTTGGCCTCGGTGGCGTCGGACGGATCGGCCACGGCCGATTCGGCGGGTGCGGCCTGCCCCCAGTCCATGCCGGTGAGCACGCGGCGGTGGCGCGCGAGGCGCGTGACGACCTGGGTGGTGCGGGACCGGCGACGGCTGGTGTCGGACAAGGCGGCTCTCCGCGAACTGCGTGGCCGGCGCGGAATGCGCCGCTGGCGGAGTATTCGATGGCTGCCGTGAGCGAGGCGTCAGTTGCCAAGGCAACGGTTGCGGGCTGCCGGAGGCAGGGTTAGTGTCCACCCATGCCTTCGATCGCGCGCAGCAATCCGGCCAATGCGAACCGCAACAATATTGCGGGAAACAACCGTGCGCGGCCGATGCGGGGGCGCCACCAGGCATAGCAGCAGCGGCCTGGCGAACGAAGAACCCGCATCGGCCGATGCGGGTTTTTTTGTGCCTGGCGCCAGAGCGGACCGCCACATCCCACGCACCATCCTTCAGGAGTCTTCCATGTGTTCGATCTTCGGCATCTTCGGCCTGCAACCGGGCGATGACCTGCGGGACCTGCGCCGGCAGTCGCTGGACCTGTCGCAACGCCAGCGCCACCGCGGCCCGGACTGGAGCGGGGTGTACGTGGACGATGGCGCGATCCTGGTCCATGAGCGCCTGGCCATCGTCGACCCGGCCGGCGGCTCGCAGCCGCTGCTGTCGCAGGACGGCCAGCTGGCCCTGGCGGTCAATGGCGAGATCTACAACCACGCCGCGCTGAAGGCCGAGCTGTCCTCGCCTTATGGATTCCTCACCGCATCGGACTGCGAGGTGGTCAACGCGCTGTACCGCGAGGATGAGCCGGCCTCCTTCCTCAACCGGCTCAACGGCATCTTCGCCTTCGCCCTGTGGGACAAGGCGAAACAGCGCGCGATCATCGCCCGCGACCCGATCGGCGTGGTGCCGCTGTACTGGGGCCACGACCGCGAAGGCAGGCTGCGCGTGGCCTCAGAGATGAAGGCGCTGGTGGACGATTGCGCCGACGTGGCGCAGTTCCCGCCGGGCCACTGGTACGACACCGCCAGCGGCGAGCTGACGCGCTACTACCACCGTCCCTGGCGCGAGTACGACGCGGTCGCCGGGGTGGAAGTGTCGCCGGCCGAACTGCGCGAGGCGTTCGAGGCCGCGGTGCACCGCCAGTTGATGACCGACGTGCCGTATGGCGTGCTGCTGTCCGGCGGCCTGGATTCGTCGCTGGTGGCGGCCGTGGCCGCGCGCTACGCCCGCCACCGCGTGGAGGACGGCGACCAGACCGAGGCCTGGTGGCCGCGCCTGCACTCGTTCGCGATCGGCCTGGAGGGCTCGCCGGACCTGGCGGCCGCGGAAGTCGCGGCCAAGGCGCTGGGCACCGTGCACCACGGCTTCGAGTACACCTTCGAGGAAGGCCTTGACGCGCTTCCGGAGGTGATCCGCCACATCGAGACCTACGACGTCACCACCATCCGTGCCTCGACCCCGATGTTCCTGCTGGCGCGCCGGATCAAGGCCATGGGCGTGAAGATGGTGCTGTCCGGGGAGGGCAGCGACGAGGTGTTCGGCGGCTACCTGTACTTCCACAAGGCGCCCAACGCGCGCGAGTTCCACGAGGAGCTCGTGCGCAAGCTGGATGCGCTCAACAACTACGACTGCCTGCGCGCGAACAAGTCGATGATGGCCTGGGGCGTGGAACCGCGGGTGCCGTTCCTGGACCGGGAGTTCCTCGACGTGGCCATGCGCATGGATGCGAAGTACAAGATGGTGCTCAAGGGCAGCGACGGCCCGCAGCGGATGGAGAAGGGCGTCCTGCGCCAGGCCTTCGACGGCTACCTGCCGGAGCAGATCCTGTGGCGGCAGAAGGAGCAGTTCAGCGACGGCGTGGGCTACGGCTGGATCGACGGGCTCAAGGCGCACGCCGAGGCCCAGGTCTCCGACCGCGAACTTGCCGCGGCCGGCCGGCGTTTCCCGGTCAATCCGCCGCAGACCAAGGAGGCGTACTTCTACCGGTCGGTGTTCGAGCGCTTCTTCCCCAGTCCGGCGGCGGCGGAGACGGTGCCGGGCGGCAAGTCCATCGCCTGCTCCTCGCCGGCGGCCATCGCCTGGGATGCGAGCTTCGCGAGCATGGCCGACCCGTCCGGCCGCGCCGTGGCCGGGGTGCACAACGAGGCGATCGGAGCCGCGCCGGCACTGGCCGGCTGAGCCCGGCATCGGGGCCGCTAGGCGCCGGCGGAGGTGTCCTCCGGCGCCGCCGGCTGCAGCAGCCATGCGGCGAGCAGCGGCAGGCCATGGGCTGCCGTCGTGGCCAGGTGGTGCAGCGGGCGACGTCCCGGTCCCGGGGGCTCGGGATTCACCTCGACCACCACCGCGCCCGACGGCGCCAGGTCGACCAGGCTGGCTGCCGGCTGCACCACTCCCGAGGTGCCAACCACCAGCAGCAGGTCGCAGGCAGCGATGCGGCGCGCGGCTTCGGCAAGCACGGCCTGGTCCAGAGGCTCGCCGAACCAGACCACGCCCGGTCGCACGCGGCCACCGCAACCGGCGCAGCCTGGCGGCTCCCGCCGGCGGCGTGGCGCTTCCACCACCGGCGGTGGCGGATGGGGATCGCCGCACTGCGAGCAGCGCGGGGTGGAAAGGCTGCCGTGCAGGTGCAGGACGCCGTCCACGCCGGCACGCTCGTGAAGGTCGTCCACGTTCTGGGTGACGACGCATGCGCCCAGCGCGTCCTGCAGCCGGGCCACGGCCAGGTGGCCGGGGTTGGGCATCGCCGCTGCGACCTGCGCGCGGCGCCATTCGTACCAGCCCCAGACCAGTGCCGGATCGGCGTGCCAGCCGGCCGGTGTCGCCAGCTTCGCCGGATCGAATGCCTGCCACAGTCCGTGGTCGCCTGAGCGGAAGGTCGGGATGCCGCTGTCGGCGGACATGCCGGCGCCGCTGAACACGACGATGCGCCCGAAGCGGCGCGACAGCGCCTGTCGCAATGCCCGACCGGGCAGGGTGCCGGGTACCGGCGTCGGCATTGCCGGGCGCTCCTCAGCGAGTCCTGGGCGCTGGCTGCAGCGTAAGGGTATGCCGCGCCGGGCCGGGCAGAAACGGCGTGGGACGCCCCTGGGCCCAGTCCGCGTGGCCGGCACCCCAGAACGGCGACAGTGGGTGGCCGCTTTGCCCGCCCGGCATGTGCGCCAGGCCATCGGCCTCGTGGCCGGGCGCGACCACCATGCGCTGCGAGGCGCCAAAAGCAGGCCCCTGCACGCGCGGCACGCTGGTGTCGCCCGGCAGCGGCGCGGCCGGCATGCACAGGTGGCGTCCCAGCAGGTCGGGCAGGGCGCCGGCCAGCGGATGGCAGATGCGCGCGGTGTTGCGCTCGCCCCAGAGGCGCTGCGCGAGCGGCCCGGCGTCGGCCAGGTCGTCGCGGACCTCGGCGGCCGCCTCCTCCAGCAGCGCCTCCCAGCTGGCGAAGCCGGCCGGCAGCAGATGGTCGGGACGCTCGCGCAGCAGCGGCCAGGCCACGCCCTCCAGCTGCGGGAAATCGGGCAGCTCGAAGTCCGGGCCCAGCGCCGCGAGCGCCGGTGCCGCCAGGCCGCGGGCCAGGCGTGCGTGCACCGCCAGCCGCCAGCCGCGCACGAGCCGGAACCCGGCCGAAGCGCTGGCAGCGTGTCCGTTCCAGTCGCCACTGGCGTCGGACAGGGCACGCAGTGCCGAGTTGGCCGGCGCTGCGTCCCCGGATGCGCGCAGCAGCTGCCACCAGGGCTCCAGCAGCAACGCGCGGTCGTCGAGCTGGATGGCGAGCAGGTCGCGCTCGCCGAAGCGCGGATGGGCCTGCAGCCGTTCGCGGATCTGCCAGGCACGGATGCCCAGCGCGTAGCCGGCGTCGCCGATCCGCGGCAGGGCGGTGTCGTCCACCACGCGCGCGTTCGCCGTCCACAGGCGATCGCCGGGCGGGTCGCGCAGCACCGGGGTCAGCGCGGTGGAAAGCGCCCACGGGACGCATCCGGGCGCGGCGACCGGGGCGCCGGGACGCAGTCCGGTGCAGCCTGGCGCACGGTCGGGCAGGGGCCCCAGGATGCGCCAGGCGACGCTGCCATCGCGGTCGGCGATGACCAGGTTCTGGGCGGGGATGCCGATGCCGGGGGCCATGGCCAGCGCCTGGTCGACGCTGGCGGCGTGGGCGAAGCCGGCCAGCCCCACGTTGAGCGAACCGGGCAGGTGGGCGACCCAGCGTAGCGCCAGGGCGTGGTCGTCCGGACCGTGCTGCAGGACCGGGCCGGCGGTGGTCTCCTCGACCTGCAGGAGTTCGGCCGGGGCGCCGGCGACCTCGATCCGCTCGACGTGGCGCCGTGCCGGATCGCAGCCGGCCGTTGGCGCGGCGCGGCAGGGGCGCACCGCGAACCAGTCGGCGGTGTCGGCATAGCTGTTGGTGAAGCCCCAGGCGATATGGCCGTTGCTGCCGACGATCACCGCCGGCAGGCCAGGCAGCGAGAAGCCGCTGACGTCCACCTGGCCGCCCGGCGCGCGCGGGTCGGGATAGCGCAGGCGTACCCGGAACCAGATGTTGGGTGCGCGCAGGCCCAGGTGCATGTCGTCGGCGACGATGGCGCGGCCGTCGGCGGTCAGCGCGCCGCCCACTGCCCAGTTGTTGCTGCCCGGGGCGCCAGCGTCGTCATTCCCCCGTCCGGTCACCGCGGGCGGTGCCGGAAGCCCGCGCAGGTCCACGCTGGCCGCGTCCGGCAGCACCGCGTCGCCGCGGGCGGCACCGAACATCGGCGCGTCCCAGCGGCTGCCGTCGTGAAGCAGCAGCGCGGCCAGCGGCGCGGGCAGGTGCCGGGCCAGCTGCCACTGCGCCAGTTCACGACGATTGCCCGCATCCTGCAGGTCGAAGTACATGGCGTAGCCGGCCAGTGCCGAGTCCGATACCCGCCAGGGCCGTGGCTGCCGGCGCAGCAGCAGGTAGGCCCACGGGCGTGTTCGCAGCGAGGCCAGGCCGGCGTTGGCGCCTTCGGCATAGGCCTGCAGTTGCGGCATCTGGTCGCCGGCAAAACCGCCCAGGTCGGCCTCGACCCGCGCGCGCAGGCGGTGCACGCGACGGCTGCGGTCCGTCTCCAGCGCACGCGGGCCGAACAGCGCCGCCAGCTCGCCGGCGGCGCTGCGGCGCATCAGGTCCATCTCGAAATAGCGTTCCTGCGCATGCACGTAGCCCAGGGCCCGGGCGGCGTCGACCGCGTCGGCCGCGTCGATGGTGACCACGCCCAGGGCGTCGCGCTGTACCGAGACCGGTCCGGCCAGCCCCTGCAGGGCCCGTTGCCCGTCCAGCGCCGGCAGGCTCCCGTGCAGCAGCCACCAGGCCGTGCCGGCCAGGACCACGACCGCCAGCACCAGCGCGCCCAGGGCGCGCCGCAACCAGGTGCGCATGCAGGTTCCTCCTCAAGCCGCGCCAACGCGGCTGCAACTGCGATTGATTCCGATTGGAACATGCCGACGCCGGTTCCGGCACACTGCCCGCAGTTCACCCGCTGGAGTTCCGCCATGAAAGGCCATCCCGACGTCATCGCATGCCTCAGGGAGCTGCTGCGCGGCGAACTGGCCGCGCGCGACCAGTACTTCCTGCATTCCCGTCGATACGAGGACCTGGGCCTGCAGGCACTGCACGCGCGGATGAGCCACGAGATGGAGGAGGAGACCGCGCATGCGGACGCGCTCCTGCGCCGGATCCTGTTCCTGGAAGGCGAGCCGGACATGCGCCCGCACCCGTTCACCCCCGGCACCACCGTGGTGGAGATGCTCGAGGCGGACCTGAAGGTCGAATACGAGGTGCGTGCCAACCTGGCCGCGGCGATGAAGCTGTGCGAGGAGAAGCAGGATTACGTCAGCCGCGACATCCTGCTGGCCCAGCTCAAGGACACCGAGGAGGACCACACCTGGTGGCTTGAGCAGCAGCTGCGCCTGATCCGCATGATCGGACTGGAAAACTACCAGCTGTCCAAGATCGACGGGGGCGCCCCGGCCCACGGCTGAGCCAGCGCGTGGGGCAGCGGCGGGGCTAGCGGCGCCGTAGCCCCCACGCGGCGGTGGACAGGGCGGTCACGCCCTCGGCGGCGAATCCGGGCTCCTGGGCCAGGATGTCGCGCCGCTCCAGCAGTTCCACGTCCCAGCCGGCGAACAGCTGGCGCACTTCGTCCTCCGGCACGGTGAACGGCGGGCCCTGCTTCTCGGACGCGGGGTATTCCAGGGTGATCAGCAGGCCGCGGCAGCCAGCCGGAAGCCGGCCGTAGACCTCGCTCACGTAGCGACGGCGTATCGCCGGAGGCAGCGCGATCAGCGCAGCGCGGTCGTAGACGCCGCCGATCCGTCCCAGCGTGTCCGCCGACAGGGCGAACACGTCGCCCAGCACCAGGTCGATCCTGCCGCTGCGGTGGTGGATGCCGTCGGCATCCTGCTCCCGCTGCGGCTGCAGTCCGGCCTCGGCGAAGAACGCCTCCACCGCCCGCGGCGACAGCTCGCAGCCCAGCACCGGGTGGCCCTGGGCGGCCAGCCAGTGCATGTCCAGGGTCTTGCCCGCCAGCGGCACGAACACCGGCGAGGAGGCCGGCAGGTCCAGCGCCGGCCAGTGCCGCTGCAGCAGCGGCATCACCTCGTCGCGGTGGAAGCCGGTGCGGCCCTGGTTCCAGCGCTGCAGCCAGTAGTCGGGGTCCATGCGTTGCTCCGTGCGCGGCCGCTCAGTCCACCTGCAACCCGTCGACCTTCTGCCAGCCGCGCGGCAGCAGGCCGCCACGGGTGGCGCGCGCGCCGAGGTAGGCATCCAGGTCCTTGAACGACAAGGTCATCGTGCGCTGGCCGCTGAGCACCTGCAACTTCTGCGACGGGCCGACCGCGGCCACCGCCACCACCCGCTCGGTCCCCAGCTTCGCGCGCGGGATGTCGATCAGCTTGTTGCCCTTGCCCTTGTCCAGCTCGGGCAGTTCGGTGGCGGGGATCGCCAGCAGGTGGCCGGCGCTGGTGACCGCCACGATGCGGTCGCTGGCCGGATCGGCCACGCTGGCCGGTTGCAGGATGGTCGCCCCGGGCGCCAGGTTGATCAGCGCCTTGCCGGCCTTGTTGCGTCCGGTAAGGTTCTCGAAGCGGGTCACGAAGCCGTATCCGTGCGAGGAGGCCAGCACGAAGCGGCTGTCGTTCTCGCCGCTGGCCAGGGCCTGGAACGAGGCGCCACTGGCTGGCGAGAAGCGTCCGGTCAGCGGCTCGCCATTGCCGCGCGCGGAGGGCAGCCCGTGGGCGACGGTCGAATAGCTGCGCCCCTGCGAGTCCAGGAACGCGACCTGCCAGGTGCTGCGCGAGCGTACCGCGCCGAGCAGGGCATCGCCCTCGCGGTAGGACAGCCCGGCGGCATCCACGTCGTGGCCCTTGGCCGCGCGCACCCAGCCCTTCTGCGAGACCACCACCGTCACCGGCTCGCTGGGCACCAGCTCGGTCTCGTCGATCGCATGCGCGGCCTCGCGCTGCACCAGCGGCGAGCGGCGTGCATCGCCGAATTTCTTCGCGTCGGCCAGCAGTTCGTCCTTGACCAGCTTCTTGAGCTTCACCTTGCTGCCCAGGGTCGCCACCAGCTGCTGCAGCTCGGCCGCCAGTGCCTCCTGCTCGCCGCGGATCTTCATCTCCTCGAGGCGGGCGAGCTGGCGCAGGCGGGTCTCGAGGATGTAGTCGGCCTGGTCCTCGCTCAGCCCGAAGCGCGCGATCAGTGCCGGCTTGGGCTCGTCCTCGCTGCGGATGATGCGGATCACCTCGTCGAGGTTGAGGAAGGCCACCAGCAGGCCCTCCAGCAGGTGCAGGCGGCGCTCGACCTTCTCCTGGCGGTGCTTGAGCCTGCGCACGACGGTGTCGGTGCGGAAGGTCAGCCACTCGTCCAGCAGGGTGCGCAGGTTCTTGACCGCCGGCTTGCCATCGAGCCCGATCACGTTGAGGTTGACCCGGTAGCTGCGCTCCAGGTCTGTGGTGGCGAACAGGTGGCCCATCAGCTGGGCGCCGTCCACCCGGCTGGAGCGCGGCACCAGCACGATGCGGGTCGGGTTGGCGTGGTCGGACTCGTCGCGGATGTCCTCCAGCCACGGCAGCTTCTTGGCCCGCATCTGGGCGGCGATCTGCTCGATCACCTTGGACGGGGAGACCTGGTACGGCAGGGCGGTGACGACGAAGTTGCCGTTCTCCTTCTGCCAGGTGCCACGCGCCCGGACACTGCCGTTGCCGGTCTCGTACATGCCGCGCAGGTCGGCGGCCGGGGTGATGATCTCGGCGGTGGTCGGGTAGTCCGGGCCGCGCACGTGCTCGCACAGGTCCGCCACGGTGGCGTCGGGATCGTCGAGCAGCCGCACGCAGGCGCTGACGATCTCGCCGAGGTTGTGCGGCGGCACGTCGGTGGCCATGCCCACGGCGATGCCGGTGGTGCCGTTGAGCAGCAGGTGCGGCAGCCGCGCCGGCATCCAGCTGGGCTCTTCCAGGGTGCCGTCGAAGTTGGGTACCCAGTCCACGGTGCCCTGGCCCAGTTCGCCCAGCAGGACCTCGGCGATGGGCGTCAGCTTGGACTCGGTGTAGCGCATGGCCGCGAACGACTTGGGGTCGTCGCTGGAGCCGAAGTTGCCCTGGCCCTCGATCAGCGGGTAGCGGTAGGAGAACGGCTGGGCCATCAGCACCAGCGCCTCGTAGCACGCGCTGTCGCCATGCGGGTGGTACTTGCCGATCACGTCGCCGACGGTGCGCGCGGACTTCTTCGGCTTGGCCGTGGCATTGAGCCCCAGCTCGCTCATCGAATAGACGATGCGCCGCTGCACCGGCTTGAGGCCATCACCGATGAAGGGCAGGGCGCGGTCCAGGACCACGTACATCGA
>JBQGEI010000383.1:0-8002 GCA_052039535.1 Pseudoxanthomonas sp. | reverse complement strand
TTCCGGGGAGAAGGTGGCGCATCGCGCCGGATGGGGTTTGGCACCGGAAGCGGCGACTGAGCGCCACCGGCCCGGGTTGCTGCCGTGACGGAACGCTCAGGCGTCCTGGCGTCTGAGGCCCGGGAAGCCGAGCTTCTCGCGCTGGGCGTGGTAGGCCTGGGCCACGGCCTGGGCCAGGGTGCGCACGCGCAGGATGTACCGCTGGCGTTCGGTCACCGAGATGGCGCGGCGCGCGTCCAGCAGGTTGAACGAGTGCGAGGCCTTGCACACCTGCTCATAGGCCGGCAGCGGCAGCCCGGCCCCGACCAGCTTGAGCGCCTCGGCCTCGCACGCGTCGAAGCGGTGGAACAGCTCGGCCACGTCGGCGTGCTCGAAGTTGTAGGCGCTCTGCTCGACCTCGTTCTGGTGGTACACGTCGCCGTAGGTCACCGGCCCCTGCGGACCCACCGTCCAGACCAGGTCATAGACGTTGTCCACGTTCTGCAGGTACATGCACAGCCGCTCGAGGCCGTAGGTGATCTCGCCCAGCACCGGGCGGCATTCCAGGCCGCCGGCCTGCTGGAAGTAGGTGAACTGGGTCACCTCCATGCCGTTGAGCCACACCTCCCAGCCCAGGCCCCAGGCGCCCAGCGTCGGCGATTCCCAGTTGTCCTCGACGAAGCGCAGGTCGTGCACCTTCGGGTCGATGCCCAGCGCTTCCAGCGAGCCCAGGTACAGCTCCTGGATGTTGTCGGGGTTGGGCTTCATCGCCACCTGGTACTGGTAATAGCGCTGCAGGCGGTTCGGGTTCTGCCCGTAGCGCCCGTCGGTGGGACGGCGCGAGGGCTGCACGTAGGCCGCGTTCCACGGTTCCGGGCCAAGCGCACGCAGGAACGTGGCCGGATGGAACGTGCCGGCACCGACCTCCAGGTCCAGCGGCTGGATCAGCACGCAACCCTGGTCGGCCCAGTAGGCGTTGAGGGCCTGGATCAATCCCTGGAAGGTCGGACCTGTCATCGGCATTTATTGCGCTGCGGAAAAGCGGGCTAGTATAGGCCCAAGCCCCGTCCCGTACGGGTTTCCGCCGCTCCGGACCTCCCGTCGTGACCGCCGCAGACCGTGCGCCCTTCCTGATCGTCGAGACCGGCCAGCCGGTCGGCAGCCTCAAGCGCTACGGGCGGTTCCCGCACTGGATCCGGGTGGCCGCGGGCCTGCCGGCGCACGAGGTGGCCGAGGTCAACGCCGAGGGCGGCGACGCGCTGCCGCCGGTGGCGGGCATGGCCGGGGTGATCGTCACCGGTTCGGCCGCCTTCGTCACCGACCGCGCCGAGTGGAGCGAGCGGACCGCCGGCTGGATCCGCGAGGTGGTGCAGGCGGGCACGCCGCTGCTGGGCATCTGCTATGGCCACCAGCTGCTGGCCCACGCCCTGGGCGGCGAGGTGGACTACAACCCGGCCGGGCGCGAGTCCGGCACGGTGTTCATCGACCTACATCCGCCGGCCTTCGAGGATCCGTTGTTCGCCGCGATGCCACCGCGCTTCGCCGCGCACGCCACCCACCTGCAGACCGTGACCCGGCCGCCCCAGGGCGCCACGGTGCTGGCGCGGTCCGAACAGGACGGCTGCCATGCCTTCCGCTGGGGCCGGGATGCCTGGGGCGTGCAGTTCCACCCCGAGTTCGCCACCCACCACATGCGCGGCTACGTGCGTGCCCGCGCCGACTGCCTGCGCAACCACGGCCGCTGCCCGCATGCGGTGGCCCGCGAGGTCAGCGCCGCGCCGCAGGCCCGGCGGCTGCTTCGTCGCTTCGTTCAGCATGCGCGGAGCCAGGCGGCCGCGGGCACCCGCGCGCACCGCGCCGATCGCGGATAATCGGTGCCAGTGCGCCATCGCCGATGGCGCTGATCATGGATTACGGATGGACACGATTCGCAGGCTCCCGGCGTCGGCCGGAGCGGAATGGCTGCTGGGCGGCTTCGCCCTGCTGAGGAAGGCGCCGCTGGCACTGGGCACCCTGGGCGCGCTGTGGGGCCTGCTCGGCGCGGTGGTGGTGTTCCTGGCGGCGGTGGTGCCGGCGCTGGCCGCCGGCCTGCAGCTGCTGCTGGCCATTGCCGGACCAGTGCTGTTCGCCGGCCTGCTGTGGGCGGTGCGGGAAGTGCGGGATGACCGGCCCGCGCTGCCGGGCCATCTGGCCCGCGGGCTCCAGGACGGGCGCGTGCCGGGCCTGCTGGCGACCCTGCTGCCGCAGGTGGTGGCCGGCCTGGTGCTGGGCATGCTGCTGCTGGTGCTGGTCGGTTCCGAGCAGCTGCAGCGGCTGTCGGCGGTCAGCGCGGAGCTCAACGCGCTGGCGGCCTCGGGTGCGCAGCCCACGCCCGAGCAGGTCCAGGCGATGGTCGCCGAGCTGCCGGCCGGGCGCATCCTGCTGTGGTTGCTGATGGGCCTGTGCGTGGCCGTCGCGGTCGGAATGACGGTGTTCGTGGCGGTGCCGCGGATCCTGTTCGACGGCCGTCCGGGACTGTCGGCGATGGGCGACAGCCTGCGTGCCAGCTTCGCCAACCTGCCGGCGGTGCTGGTGTTCACGCTGGTGACCGTGGTGGCGCTGTTCGCGGTCTACTTCGCGGTGATGCTGCTGGCACTGCTGGCCCAGGCAGTCGGCGGCCCGATGTTCGGGGCCCTGGTCGCGCAGGTGCTGCTGATGGCCGTGGTGATGCCGCTGCTGGCTGGCGCGGTGCTGGTGGCCTGGGGCCAGCTGTTCGGCGAGGCCGTGCCGGCGGTCGCCGCCGGGCTGGCGCAGGGGCGGCTGGAAGCCTGACCGGCCCGGTTCAGGCGGGGTCCGCGTCGTCGCGCCGGTCCAGCAGGCGCGCGGCGATGATCCCGGCCTCGTACAGCAGGCACATCGGGACCGCCAGCAGCAGCTGGGAGATCACGTCCGGCGGGGTGATGACCGCCGCCAGCACGAAGATGCCGACGATCGCGTAGCCGCGGCCGGCGCGCAGCTGGTCCGGGGTGACCCAGCCCAGCAGCACCAGGATCACCAGCGCCACCGGCAGCTCGAAGCTGGCGCCGAAGGCCAGGAAGATCACCAGCACGAAGTCCAGGTAGGCGTTGATGTCGGTCATCATCGCCACGCCCTCGGGCTTGATCGCCGTCAGGAATCCGAACACCGACGGCAGCACCACATAGAACGCGAACGCGCAGCCGGCGTAGAACAGGCCCACCGCCGATACCAGGAGCGGCACCGCCAGGCGCCGTTCGCGCTGGTAGAGGCCTGGCGCCACAAACGCCCATGCCTGGTACAGCAGCCACGGCGCGCTCGCCAGCACGGCGGCGAAGAACGCCAGCTTCAGCGGGGTGAAGAACGGCGAGGCCACCTCGATGGCGATCAGCTGCCCACCGTCGGGCAGCTTGCGCAGCAGCGGCTCGGCCAGCCACGCATAGAGGCGGTTGGCGAACGGCAGCAATGCCAGCAGTACCACGAACAGGCCCGCCAGCGCCCGCATGATCCGCGCGCGCAGTTCGAGCAGGTGGTCCATCAGCGGGCTTTCGCCCTGCTGCTCAGGACTGGCGTTCATCGCGTCCCCCGTCGGCGTTGGCAGGCGTCACGGCGCCTGGGCCGCCGTTGGCGGAGGCGGCCGGCGGGGCAGACTCCCTGCCGTCCTGCGGAGCTTCCGCTCCGGCCGCTCCTGCGGTGTCCGGCATGGACAACGACGTGTCTTCGCGCACCTGCCGGTGCAACTCGTCCAGGCCGGTGCGCGCCGCCGTGGCTTCCTGCCTCAGCGCGGCCTCGGCCTGGCGCAGGGACTGCTGGGTTTCCTGCAGGCTGCGCTTGAGTTCGTCGGCTTCCAGCTCGCGCTCCAGCTCTGCACGGACCGAGTACCACTGCGCCCGCGCGCGGCGCACCCAGAGCCCGGCGAACCGCGCCGCCTTGGGCAGGCGCTCCGGTCCAAGAACCACCAGGGCCACCACTGCGACCAGCAGCAGCTCGCTGAAACCGATATCGAACATGCCGCGTACGCCGACGCGGGATCAGTGCTGCGCGCGATCGCGCTCGGACTCGGTCCTGGCCGCGTCGGCGCGCTCGTCACCGAGCTGCCCTGCCGGCTTTTCCGGCTCGCGCATCCCGTCCTTGAAGCCCTTCACCGCTTCGCCCAGATCCTTGCCGGCACCGCGCAGGCGCTTGGTGCCGAACACCAGCAGCACCACGACCAGCACGACGATCCAATGCCCGATGCCCCAAGCGCCCATGGCCTGCTCACATAGTCAGTAATACGTCGGCACAGCATAACGCAGCCCGCCAAGGGCGGCGGCACGCGGCAACTGGCGGTTCAGCCCCGGGGATCAACGCGGCAGCGGCTCGCTGCGGATGCTGTCGTCCACCGGCTCGAAGCCCTGGCTGGGGGCCGGGCTGACGGGCTGCGTGGCAGGCCCCTGCAATCCCTGGGTCTGCGGCTGGGACTGCACCGGCGCCGACACCTGGACCGCCGCTGCGGGCGCGGATGCCGCCGGCGCGACACCGCCGCGGGCCACGCGCGCGGCGTGGGTGGCCTCCTCCAGCTGGTCACGGAAAGCCACGATCGCGTTGCCCGGCGCCACCGCGGAGCGGTCCTCGAACACCATCCGCGGCGTCGTGCTGGCGCCATAGACCGCCGCCTGGGCGTTGCTGTCGATCCGCAGCGCGGCGCCGTCCAGGGCCACGCCGGCGAACAGGCCGCGGGCCCGCGACCACGACCAGATCTCGGCCTTGAGCTGGCCGTCGGTGGCGGCCGCCGCGTTGCGGCCGACCGGGCCGGCGGCCACGGCCGCATCGGCGCCCAGGGTGAACTTGCCGTTGACCACGTTGTCCAGGCTGCGGTCGTTGCGGAACACCAGCACGATGTCGGAGGACTGCACGCCTGCCTGGAAGCCGATGCTGCCGCCGGTGAGGGTCACGAACACCGGGTTGGACCAGGTGCCATCGGGCGTCTTCACCGACATCAGCCCGTGCCCGCGGCGACCGCCGATCACCAGGCCGGCCTTGATCGTGTCCGGGATCACCACGATGGCCTTGGCCTCGTCCAGAAGCTTGTCGGGGATGGACTGCTCGGGAATGCGCTGGATCTCGCCCAGCACCCGCAGCGCCTCGCGCGCCCTCGCGTCTTCCTCGGGACCGGCCACGGCGGGGGCGGCGACCAGCAGCAGGAGGGGCAGCAGCAACTTGCTCAGGTGGGACATCTCGGGCTCCGGGACGGGGTTGCGGACGTGGGCCGCGATCGCCCGGAACTTAGTCAGGCGGCAATGAATCGGGCCTGAGGCCGTTCCGCCACCCGCGCACGCCGTCCCGGGCGCGGGGCCGGTGTGCGTCTGTCAGAATACGACGCCATGCAGACCGACGCCGCCACCACCCTCCTCGTCGTCAACCTGGGCACGCCGGAGGCGCCCACCGCGCCGGCGGTGCGCCGCTACCTGGGCGAGTTCCTCAGCGACCCGCGGGTGGTCGCGATCCCGGCGCTGCTGTGGAAGCCACTTCTGTATGGAGTGATCCTGCCGCTGCGCGGTCCGCGTTCTGCGGCCAACTACGCCAAGGTGTGGACCGCCGAGGGCTCGCCGCTGATGGTCTATACCCGCAGGCTCGCCCAGCGCATGCAGGAGGAGATTCCGCAGTGGCGGGTGCTGCCGGCCATGCGCTATGGCGAGCCGGCGCTGCGCACCGCCCTGCGGACCCTGCGCGGGCAGGGTGTGCGCAAGCTGGTGGTGCTGCCGCTGTATCCGCAGTATTCGACCACCACCACCGCTTCGGTGGCCGATGTGGTCGCCGCCGAGACCCAGGGCATGGATGTGACCCTGATCGAGGACTACTCGACCGATGCCGGCTGGGTCCAGGCCGTCGCTGAGAGCATCCGCGCCCATCGTCCGGCCGGCGACGCCGGGCGCCACCTGCTGTTCTCCTTCCATGGCATTCCGCAGCGGCTGGCCGATGGCGGTGACCCGTATCCCGGGCGCTGCACCGCCAGCGCAGAGGCGATCGCCGCGGCCCTGGGTCTGGCTCCGTCGCAGTGGTCGATGGCCTACCAGTCGCGCTTCGGGCGCGAGCGCTGGCTTGAGCCCTCCACCCAGGACGCGCTGGGCCGCCTGGCGGCCGCCGGCGTGCGCGACGTGGACGTGGTGTGCCCGGGCTTCGCGGTGGACTGCATCGAGACCCTCGAGGAAGTGGCGCTCGGCCTGGCCGAGGAATTCGAGGCCAAGGGCGGGCATCTGCACTACATCCCGTGCCTCAACGACGCCCCCGCCCACGCCAGCGCCCTGGCGCAGCTGTCCCGCCGCGCCGCCGGCAGGATGGAGTGACCCCGTCCGGGGCGGTCCTGCCTTCGGCCTGCGGGCCGCTGTCCGGGCTGCGCTTAGCGCGGCCCGGGGCGCCACGGGTGATCGCCCTGCATGGCTGGCTCGACAACGCCGCCAGCTTCCTGCCGCTGCTGCCGTTCCTGCCGCCACTGGATCTGCTGCTGCTCGAGTTGCCCGGTCACGGCCATAGCGCGCACCTGCCGCCGGCCGCCGAGTACGGCATGGTTACCTACGTACATGCGCTGCTGGACGCAGCCGACGCCCTTTGCTGGGACCGCTTCGCGGTCCTGGGGCATTCGATGGGCGCCGCAGTGGCGTGCATGGCCGCCGTCGCCGCCCCCGACCGGGTAGACCGTCTTGCGCTGGTCGAAACGATCGGACCCCTGTCCGCCACCGCTGGCGCCACCGCAACGCGTCTGCACGAGGCCGTCGCTGCTGCCCGCGTACGGCGGCCCAGGGTCCTGCGGGTCTTCCCGGACCTGGAGCTGGCGGTCCGCGCGCGTCTGCAGGCCGGTCCGATGGCCCCTGCATCGGCCCGCCTGCTCGTCGAACGCGGTACGCGGCCGGTCGAGGGCGGCCATGTGTGGCGCAGCGATCCCCGCCTGACCCTGCCCAGTGCCCAGCGGATGACCGAGGACCAGGTGCAGGCGCTGTTGCGCGCGCTGGAGTGCCCCGTCCACGTGCTGCATGCGCGGCAGGCCCAGCCGTACTTCCCGGAGGACCAGCGCCAGGCGCGGCTGGCGACGTTGCCCGCGGCCCGGGTCAGCGTGGTCGACGGAAGCCATCATCTGCACATGGACCGCCCCGACGTCGTTGCCGCCGCCCTCGGCCGGTTCCTGGCCGCATCCAGGTGATGCACCCCGGGCGGTCGAAGCCGGTGCGGGGATCGACACAGTGCCGGCCGCGCGGGACGATGCAGCGGACATAGTCAGGAGAAGACCGGATGGCGCTGTACCCGCTGTTTGCGGATCTGGCCGGACGCGAGGTGCTGGTGGTGGGTGGCGGGGAAGTCGCGGCGCGGAAGATCGCCGCCCTGCTGCGCGCCGGCGCGGACGTGCGCATGCATACGCGCGCCATCGGCCATCCGGACATCCAGGCCGCCGTCGACCAGGGGCGCATCACCTGCCTTGGCGGCGATTTCGACCCGGCCTGGCTGGATGGCGTGTGGCTGGTGGTGGCGGCAACGGATGACCACGCATTCAATTCCATCCTGGCCACCGAGGCCGGCCGCCGCCGCCGGCTGATCAACGTGGTCGACGATGCCGCCCTGTCCACCTACCAGGTGCCGGCGGTGGTGGATCGCGAGCCGCTGGTAGTGGCCATATCCTCCGCCGGCGCGGCCCCCATGCTGGCGCGGCGCATCCGCGAACGTCTGGAAACCCTGCTGGACCCGGCCACCGGCGCCCTGGCCCGCCTGTTCGCACGCCATCGAGAGCGGATCCGCGCCACGCTGCCGGACCTTTCGCTGCGGCGTCGGTGGTTCGAGCGAATCCTCGATGGCCGGCTGGACGCCGTGGCGGCCAGCCCGGAGAAGCTGGAAGCGGCATTTCTCGAAGAGCTGCAGGCGGCCGGTTCCACCCTTTCGGTGAGTGGAAGTGTCGCCGCGATCGCGGCGGTTGATCCGGATCTCTACACCCACAGGGCCCTGCGTTCCCACAACGAGGCGGACGTGATCGTGGGTGGCCCCGGGGGGGTCGCCCCAGCGC
>JBQGEI010000382.1:0-22417 GCA_052039535.1 Pseudoxanthomonas sp. | reverse complement strand
CCTGGAAGGGCGAGACGCTGGAGGAGTACTGGGACTGCACCCTCGACGCGCTGACCTTCACCCTGCCCGACGGCACCCTGACCGGCCCGGAGCTGGTGGTGGACGACGGTGGCGACGTGACCCTGCTGATCCACAAGGGCTACGAGCTGGAGCAGGGCGATGACAGCTGGGTCAACGGGCCTTCCGGCAGCCACGAGGAGCAGGTGATCAAGAACCTGCTCAAGCGCGTGGCCGCCGAGCGCCCGGGCTACTGGACCCGCGTGGTTGCCGACTGGAAGGGCGTCTCCGAGGAGACCACCACCGGCGTGCACCGCCTCTACCAGCTGGCCGAGGCCGGCAAGCTGCTGGTGCCGGCGATCAACGTCAACGACTCGGTCACCAAGAGCAAGTTCGACAACCTCTACGGCTGCCGCGAGTCGCTGGCCGACGGCCTCAAGCGCGCGATGGACGTGATGCTGGCCGGCAAGGTCGCGGTGGTCTGTGGCTACGGCGACGTCGGCAAGGGCTCGGCCGCCTCGCTGCGCGCCTACGGCGCCCGCGTGATCGTCACCGAGATCGATCCGATCTGCGCGCTGCAGGCGGCGATGGAAGGCTACGAGGTCAAGACCGTGGAGGACACCCTCGGCGAGGCCGACATCTACGTCACCACCACCGGCAACAAGGACATCATCCGCCTGGAGCACATGCAGGCGATGAAGGACCAGGCCATCGTCTGCAACATCGGCCACTTCGACAACGAGATCCAGGTCGATGCGCTGTACGCCTCCGGGGCGGTCAAGACCAACATCAAGCCGCAGGTGGACAAGTTCACCTTCGCCGGCGGCCACAGCATCTTCCTGCTGGCCGAAGGCCGCCTGGTGAACCTGGGCTGCGCCACCGGCCACCCGAGCTTCGTGATGTCCAACTCCTTCGCCAACCAGACCCTGGCGCAGATCGAGCTGTGGGCGAACAGGGACAGCTACGAGGCCAGGGTCTACATCCTGCCCAAGAAGCTGGACGAGGAAGTGGCGCGCCTGCACCTGGAGAAGATCGGCGTGAAGCTGACCAGGCTGACCCCCGAACAGGCCGACTACCTCGGCGTGCCGGTGAAAGGCCCGTTCAAGCCGGAGCACTACCGCTACTGAGCCGCGTCCCGCAAGCGGCTGTCACCGGAACGGGCGCCCCAGGGCGCCCGTTCCCGCATCCGGCCGGGGCGAAACGTCAGGCGCGGACGCCGGCGACCGGGGCTGCGGGCAAGGCAAGCCCGCCAGATTGGCCCGGCGCCAGGCCGGACCCCGGCACCGGCCCTTCCGGCGGCGCGGCGGTCTTCATCGCGATCGAGCGGATCGCGTCGGACACGCCGGCCAGCGGAACCCGGGCGGACAGGCGCTGGAAGGTGTCGCGGCTGTCATAGCCCGAGCTGTCCACCAGGTAGGCGTCGTACATCCCCAGCAGTTCCTGGCAGGCCTCGGCCAGCGACCGCTGGCTGCCGGCGGCCAGGGCCCGGCCAAGGCGGTCGAAGGTATGCAGGCAGTCGGACAGCCACAGCAGGTCATAGCGCGCCTTGTTGTGCTCCGGCCCGTAGTGGCCGCGGGTATAGGCGCTGTGGTCGCGGATGGCGGTGGCCACGCGGGCCACGTGCTCGAACAGCGTTCCGATCTCGCCGGAGAGGTCCAGGCAGTCGATCATCACCGTCGGCAGCGGCCGCTCGGCCGGCCGGGCCTGGCTGTCCTCCATCGCTTGGCGCAGGCCGGCGTTCTCCCGCTGCAGCGCCTCGAACTGGACCGCCACCGCGGCCGCCTTCTCCTCGGCCCGGCGCAACGCGGCGCGATAGCGGCCATTGCGCTCCTGCGCCTCGCCGTGCGCGGCCCGCTCGTGGTGCAGGCGCCGCGCGTAGACCACCGAGACGGCCGTGGCGCTGACGGCCCAGCCTGCGAAAACGGTCATCAGGATGATCGGAAAGATGTTCATGGCGGGTCGGCGGTGGAGGAAGCGGGCCGGCGCCGGGCATGCCGGGCCAGGGCCCCGGCGGAGCCTGCACCGATAGATCGGCCGGAAGCGGCGCTTCCTGAGCCTCGCGTGGCAGACCGCGCCGCTCAGGGCCGCCAGTTCGCGTTGTGCTCCCAGAATTCGACGCTGCGGCGGTAGGCCTCGCGGTCCAGCGGCACGCCCGATCCACCCTCCTCCACGCCCAGGGCGTTGCGCATCATCGTGACCGGTGCCATGGGAATCTCCTGCGGCTCGCGCGTGTACAGGCAGCCGACCACGCCCCAGTCCGCTTCGACCGGGCTGCCCTCGCGCGCCAGCTGCCCGGCGCTGTAGAGGATCACCACCAGGTAGTCGGCCACCGCCGGCTCCACGCCTTCGAACCAGCGCACCAGCACCGGCAGTTCCTCGCGGCTGCGGGCCTCGTAGGCCGAGCGCAGCAGGTGGCGGTTGGCGTCGGTGACCGGCACCGTAAGGCAGCGGGTGCTGGTCCAGTTGCGGTAGACGTGCAGCCGGCAGAAGGGCGCATAGCCCTCCAGCACGTGCAGCGGCGGATGCGCGTTGAGGTGCTGCTCGAACTCCTCCGCCGTGCAGTCGCGGATGGTGTTGCCGCGCGGCTGGCGCGGGAACAGCCGGGTGCGGGCGAAGGACGTCAGGACGATGGACATGGTGGCGGGGTGCGTGGATCGGGCCGGGAGTCTAGCCGAGCGCCGGCACGGCGGCGGCCTGCTGCAGCTGCAACCACTTTTCCCATCCATCGCGATAAAGAGATATGATCGCCGGCGTTCCGCAGGACCGCCGCGATGACGCAGATCAGCTTCGAGTTCTACCCGCCCAAGACCGACGAGCAGCGCACCCAGCTCGAGCGCGCCGCGACGCGGCTGGCCGCGCACGCGCCGGAGTACGTGTCCTGCACCTTCGGCGCCGGTGGCTCCACCCTCAGCTACACCGCCGAGACCGTGCGCCACCTCAACCAGCACCATGGCTTCGAGGCGGCGCCGCACCTGTCCTGCGTGGGCGGCAACCGCGAGGAGATCCGCGAGCTGCTCAAGCTGTACCGGGCCATCGGCTGCCGGCGCATCGTCGCCCTGCGCGGCGACCTGCCTTCGGGCATGGGTTTTCCAGGCGACCTGCGCTATGCCGCCGAGCTGGTGGAACTGATCCGTGCCGAACACGGCGACCGCTTCCGCATCGAGGTGGCGGCCTATCCGGAGACCCATCCCCAGGCCGAGGACGCACTGGCCGACCTGCGCCATTTCAAGGCCAAGGTCGA
The DNA here is from genome assembly GCA_052039535.1 of Pseudoxanthomonas sp. Taxonomy (GTDB): domain Bacteria; phylum Pseudomonadota; class Gammaproteobacteria; order Xanthomonadales; family Xanthomonadaceae; genus Pseudoxanthomonas. Next base: position 19,179 of record JBQGEI010000382.1, on the reverse strand, counting down.
CGCCGGCGCGGACGCGGCCATCACCCAGTACTTCTACAACGCCGACGCGTATTTCCGCTTCGTGGACGATGCGCAACGGCTGGGCGTGGACGTGCCGATCATCCCGGGGATCATGCCGATCGCCAACTTCACCCAGCTGCGGCGCTTCTCGGAGGCGTGCGGCGCCGAGATCCCGCGCTGGATCGCCCGCCGCATGCAGGCCTTCGGAGACGACGCGGCGGCGGTGCGCGAGTTCGGGGCCGACGTGGTGGCCGACCTGTGCCGGCGCCTGACCGCCGGCGGCGCCCCCGGCCTGCACTTCTACACCTTGAACCTGGCGCGGCCGACCGAGGCGGTGCTGCAGCGCCTGGCATGAACGCCCGGCCATCGCTTTTCCTCCACGCCCGGCGCCGCTAGGCTCGCGGCGATGATCCGTCCCCCGCTCGCGCTGTCCCTGCTCGCCCTGGCACTGGCTGCCTGGCCCGCGCCGTCGCCGGCGCAGGCGGTCAAGCGCTGCATCGATGCCAGCGGGCGGGCCGTGTTCACCGACCGGGCCTGCGCGGACGTCGGCGCCACCGCGCCGGCGGCGTTCGCCACCGGGGCCGCCGCCCGCGGTAGCGGCATCCGACGGGGCCCACTGCCGGGCGGCTGCCCGCGCACCGCCGCCCAGCTGGCCGGCGAACTGGGCGCGGCGGTCGGCAGCGGTGACAGCAACCGCCTGGCTGGCCTGTACGACTGGGTCGGAGTGTCCGGCGCCGCCGCCAGCCGGGTACTCGACCAGCTGGAGCGGGTCGCATCCCGCCCATTGCTCGAGGTCGCCCCGGTGATGTCGGCCGTCCAGGACCCGCCCGCGGACCCGGCCCCGGTGCGCGACATGGCGGCGCAGGTCGCGGGCGCAGGTCGCACGCCCGCGCCGGCCCCGCGCACCGGCCCCGCGCGCTGGCTGCCGGAATGGATAAGCACCGGCGACAGCACCGCGCCGGAAGACACCCGCGCCGCCCTGCCGGAGCCGCCGGCGCCGGCCAGCCCCCCGCGGCCCGCCGCGCCGCCACGCACGGTGGGCTTGCGGGTGGAGCAGGTGCTGCCCGGGTCGGCTGCGCCCGCACGCACCGTCTTCAACCTGGAGCGGCGCTTCGGCTGCCTGTGGCTGAAGCTCTAGCCGCCCTGGCGCGCGGTCAGGGACGACTCCCGCTTCAGGGCCGGCCGCCCCCGTGGCCGCTGAAGGCCAGGGTGGCCACCACCCCGTGCTGCCCGTCCGCGCGCGGCCGCACGCTCACGTCCCAGCCATAGAGCTCGCACAGCCGGCTGACGATCGACAGGCCGATGCCCGCGCCCTGCGAATGGCCGGCGTGGGTGCCGCGGTAGCCGCGACGGAACAGGCCGTCGGCGTCCTCGCTGCTCAGCCCTGGCCCGGTGTCCACGACCTGCACGCCGCGTTCCACCAGGCGCACCACCACCTCGCCGGACGGGGTGTACTTGACCGCGTTGCCGATCAGGTTGCCCAGTGCAACCGACAGCGCCGCCTCCGGGGCTTCGACCACCAGCGGTGGGCCCGGATCCTCCAGGCGCAGCTCCAGCGACTTGCCGCCGAGCTGGGCGCGATGCGATTCCAGCAGCTGCTCGGCCACCTGGGCCACGTCGCTGTTGCCCTGGCCGCGCTCGTTGCGCGACAGCAGCAGCAGCGAACCGATCAGGTCGCTGCACTGCTGCTCGGCGCGCTGGATCCGCAGCAGCCGTGCGCGGGTGCGTTCGTCCATCTCAGGGCGCGACAGCAGCAGCTCGACCGCGCCCTTGATCACCGCCAGCGGCGTGCGCAACTCGTGGCTGACGTCGGCATTGAACTCGCGGTCGCGCTGCACCACCTCGGTCAGGCGGGTGGAGTAGTTGTCCAGCGCCTCGGCCAGCTGGCCGACCTCGTCCTCCGGGAAATGCCCGGCCAGTTTCTTCGGCTGGCTGCTGCCACGGTAGGCACGCAGCCGCTGCGCCAGCTCGGTCACCGGGCGCATCACCCGCGAGGCGGACCACCACCCGATCAGCCACGACAGCGCGCTGAACAGCAGCAGCGAGGCGAACAGCGCGCGCTTGAGCTGGGCCTCGCCGCGCAATGCCTGGGTCATGTCGTAGGCCAGGAAGAACCATTCCTCCGGCGTCTTGCGCACGGCCAGCTTGTAGGCGAACGGCTCGCCCTGCTCGTCCCGGCCGGTGATGTTGTGGATGCCGTCCGGCAACTCGTACCAGTCCGGCTCGTCCAGCCGCAGCTGCTCGAAGTCCTCGCGCTTGACCACCCTCCCGTACATCTGCTGCACCGGCAGCTCGGGGCGCGCATTGTCCGGGTTGAGGTAGAACCGGCGCGCGTACTCGTTGATGTTGCGGTTCATCACGTCCTCCACCAGCTGGCTCTCCACGCGCTGGCGCGCGTAGTCGGTGAGGAACGCGAACAGTGCCGTCAGGCCGGTGCCCAGCAGCAGGAAGGACAGGATGATGCGGGTGCGCAGCCGCCGCCGGAACCGGCGCGTACGCCGCGGTGCCGGCGGTGGTTCCGCCGGCGTCGCGTCAGTTGCCACCTTCGGGGGCGGCGATGCGGTAGCCGATGCCATGGCGCGTCTGGATGTACGGCGTGGGGAACGGCTTGTCGACCACCGCCCTCAGTCCGTGGATGTGGACGCGCAGCGAATCGGAATCCGGCAGCTCCTCGCCCCAGACCCGCGTCTCCAGCTCCTGGCGGGTGACCACCGCCGGGGACGCCTCCATCAGCGCCTGCAGGATCTTCAGCGCGGTCGGGTTGAGCTGCAGCAGCCGGCCCTCGCGCCGCACCTCCAGGGTGTCCAGGTTGTACTCCAGGTCGCCGGTGTTGAGGACCCGGGTCTGCACGCCCTTGCCGCGGCGCGCCAGTGCGTTGAGCCGCACCTCCACCTCCTGCAGGGCGAACGGCTTGATCAGGTAGTCGTCTGCGCCGGAGTCGAAGCCGGCGAGCTTGTTTTCCAGGCTGTCGCGCGCGGTGAGCATCAGCACCGGAGTCTGCTTGCGCGCCTCGTTGCGAAGTTTGCGGCAGACCTCGATGCCGTCCATGCCCGGCAGGTTCAGGTCCAGCACGATGGCGTCGAAATCGTGCACCACCGCCAGGTGCAGGCCGGTGACGCCGTCGGCGGCGAAGTCCACGGTATGGCCGCGGTCCTCGAGGTAGTCGCCGAGGTTGGCGGCGATGTCGCTGTTGTCTTCGATGACCAGGATGCGCATAGGATCTCAGTTGGACGGGGGCAGGTTCACGCCGCGGTTGTTCATCAGCGCGTTCTGGGTCTGTTCGTGGTCACGGCGCCGCTCGGCCACGGTCTTGCAGTTGTTGGTGGGCCGGTTGGAGCCGGTCTTCTTCTCCCGCACGCATACCACGCGGCTGTCCGCCCGCGCGCCGGTCAGCAGGGTGTTGACCACTTCCTGTTCGTTGAAAACTTCCACGCGTGCGGCCTCCGGCAGGTCCGCCGGCGCGCGGCCACCCAGCAGGCTGGAGATCCGGTTGAGCGAGGCAACCACGCGGCGGCGGTTGTCAGGGGAGATCTCGGCGTAGGTCTTGCCGTCGTCCAGCGCCTGCAGCACGGCGCTGCGCTGGGCCTCGAAGCCGCCGGCGCCGGAGACATCCACGGCACCGTCCGAAGCCAGGGCGTGGGCGTGGGCCAGGGACAGTCCCAGCAGCGACAGCAGCAGCAGCTTCTTCATGATCACCTTCTGTTCGGGATGCGCCGACGCGACGCTGGTCGCCCCGATTCTGCCCATCGCCATGTGACGGGGCAAACAGCACCCGGTCGGCGGGGCACAAAAAGGCCCAGGCCGGGGGACCGCCTGGGCCAAGAATTGCCCCGATTGCCGTACTTTCCGGATCCGGCCGGACGAGGATCCGGCCCGGACGCAGGAGCTGCGGTCCGGCCGAGACTACGGGCGGGGCGATTAAAGGGCCGTTAAAGCCGGAGGGGCCGGCACGCCGGCAGGCGCCGGATCATTGCGGGCGCAGGCGGGCGCGCAGGGCCACGTGTTCGATCACCGCCCCGGCAACATCGACCCCGCAGGCGCCCTCGATCCCCTCCAGGCCCGGGGTCGAATTGACCTCGAGCACCAGCGGTCCACGGACCGAGGCCACCAGGTCCACCCCGGCCACTTCCAGCCCCAGCGCCTGGGCCGAGCGCACCGCCATCTCCTGCTCGACAACACTGGCCTCGGCGGCGCTGGCCTGGCCGCCCCGGTGCAGGTTGGAGCGGAACTCGCCCTCCGGTGCCTGGCGGCGCATCGCCGCCACCACCCGGTCGCCGACCACGAAGCAGCGCAGGTCCGCACCTTCGGCCTCGGCCACGAACTCCTGCACCAGGAAGTTGGCGTACAGCCCGCGCAACGCCTCCACCATGGCCTTGGAGGCCGAGCGCTTCTCGGTCAGCACCACGCCCGCGCCCTGGGTGCCCTCATTGAGCTTGACCACGTGCGGCGGCGGCCCCAGCAGCGAGAGCAGGTCGTCGGTGTCGTCCGGGTTGTCGCCGAAAACCGTGGTCGGCAGGCCGATTCCCTGCGCGGCCAGCAGCTGGTGGGCACGCAGCTTGTCGCGCGAGCGCAGGATCGCGTCGGAGGGGTTCGGAGTCCAGCTGCCCATCAGCTCGAACTGCCGAAGCACCGCGGTGGCGTAACGGGTGACCGAAGTGCCGATGCGCGGGATCACCGCGTCGTAGCCGGCTACCGGCCGGCCCTTGTAGCGCATGGCGAACCCGCCCGGCGCGATGCGCATGTAGCAGCGCAGCGGGTCGAGCACCCGCACCGTATGCCCGCGGCTGCGCGCGGCTTCGACCAGGCGCCGGGTCGAGTACAGCGAACCGTTGCGGGAAAGGATCGCCAGCTTCATCGCTCGGTCCGGTGTGCCATCGTCTGGAACGCAAAACGCCGCGACGGCGCGCGGCGTTCTGCGGAACATGGAGCGGGTGATGGGAATCGAACCCACGCTAGCAGCTTGGGAAGCTGCAGTTCTACCATTGAACTACACCCGCATGCGGCAGAGTCTATGCGGCCGCGGGGCACCGGCGCAACGGCCGGGGCCCGCGACGCGGGCCGATGTTCAGAAGCTTCCGCCCAGCCCGAGGAACACGCCGGCATCGCTGCCGCCGGCATGGCCCACGGTAGCGCGCGCGCCGAGGTCGGCCTCCAGGCCGAACAGGCTGAACTTCGCCCCCAGCACCACCGTGCCGTAGGCGTCGTCCAAGTCCAGCCCCGGCACGGCGTACTCCACGCCCGGCAGGGTCTGCAGGCGTGCGGTGGCCTGCGCCGGTGCGTCCTCGAACTCCTTGTCCCAGGTGGCGCGCACGTACGGCCGCATCGCATCGATCTGGTAGCTTGCCTGCCAGCCCAGGCTGCCCACGAGCGAGTCGCGCGACTGGTCCGGCAGCAGCAGCGCGCTGGAGGACGGGTTGCCCTCGCTCCAGCCATCCAGCCGCGCCTCCTGCCAGAGCAGGGCGGCCACCGGCCCGTGGCGCAGGGCGCCCTCGCCGAAGCTGAAGCCGCCGGACGCGCCGACCGCATTGACCGTGCCATCGGTCGTGGCCGAGTGGCGGCGCAGCGTCGGCCCCAGGGTCACGTCACGATCGATGTCCACGTCCAGGCGGGTGTGGCTGGCCTGGGCGTTGACCCAGGCGCGCTGCCCGTACCAGCCGAGGAAGGCGCCGACGGTGGTGTCGGACTGGCGGAAGCCGCCGCGCCCGCCGCCGAAGTCCGCGTCCATCCGGCCGTACCCGGCGAAGCCGCCGGCCACCAGGCCATTGCCGGTCGACCAGTCGATGCCGAACAGCGCCGCCGGGGCGACGCCGTCGTACAGGGCACCGCTGTCGTAGCGCTGGTGGTCGGCACGCAGCCCGCCCCACCCGCGCACGCCCGCCGCCTGCGGGCCGGTGGCCACGTGGGCGGCGACCTGGTCGGCGCGGCTGCGCCCGGTCACCGTGGCCGAGTGCGGGATGATCGCGGCCAGGCGCGGCCCCTCCAGCACCGACAGCGCATACTGGCCGAGCATCGCGTGGGCGGCACCGGACGGATGCACCCCGTCGGCGAACAGGTAGGTGGAGCCGGCGTCCGGCGATGCCAGCGACGCCGGGTTGCAGGTGAGCGAGCTGGAGCCCGGCGGCTGGCAGGCCGTGCCGGTAACGTTGGCCAGGCCGTAGGTGGCCGGGCTGGCGGCGATCTCACGCAGCAGGGTGAACGTGTCCAGAGGGATCACCCGGTAGCCGGCCTGGCCGAGCGCGCCGTACAGGGCCTGGTTGTAACCGGCCGCCAGCGCGGTGAGCGAGGCCTGGGCAGCCGGCCCGGCGGCGATCGCGTTGGGGGTGATGCCCATGTCTGGCAGGTTCGGCACGAGGATGTAGCGCGCGCCGGCCGCATCCAGCGCCCCAACCGCCTGCACGGTGCCGGCCACGGCACCGGCGATGGTGGCCTGGGCCGGGGCGCCGGCGGCCACCGCGAAGATGTCGTTGGCACCGGTCCACACCGTGTACAGGGCCGATGCGTCGGCCTTGCCCCCGCTGGCGGCCAGGTAGGTGCCGACCTGGGCCAGGGTGCTGTCGGCCGGCGCGCTGGCCGCAGCCGCGCGTGAGCCGCCCTGGGCGTAGTTGTCCCCGCCCTCGACCGCCGTGCTGGCGTCGGTGCGGTAATACCGCGCCACGTACTCCGCCCACACCAGCGACGGGTTGGTGGTGAACTTGCCGGTGAACGGGCGCACCGACGCCGGGAACTGCCCGCGGAAATGGCCCGAATCGGTCAGGCTGTCGCCGAAGAACACGGTGCGGCTGTACTCGCCGGCCATGGCCGGGGCCACGGCCGCCGCCAGGGCGATCGGCAGCAGCCTGCGAAGGGGGAAGGACTTGGACATCGGGGCTCCTCGGTGCCGTGGCGGCCGCGCTGGCGGCCCTGGCGGGTGGGGGGGATACGGGGGTGTGTGGTCAATGATCCGCGATGCCGGGGCGCCCTCCACGCTGCGGTGCGGCACGGGTGCCGGGATGCGACAATCCCGGCCATGGACATCGTGCTCAACGGAGAGCCGCGCACGCTCGCGGCCGGAACCACCCTGGCGGCGCTGCTGGAGGCCGAAGGCCTGGCCGGGCGCCGGGTGGCGGTGGAGATCAACGGCCAGATCGTGCCGCGCGGCAGCCACGCCGGCCACGCGCTGGCCGAGGGCGACCAGGTCGAGGTGGTGCACGCGCTGGGCGGCGGCTGAGGCGGCGAACATCCGCCTGCGGGGCAAACCTGGCCGGCGGCGGGCGCCCGGGCGCCCGCGCCGGTTCCGCCTGCACGCCACGCGGGCCATAATCGCCCGATGAACAATGCCCCCACGCCCGATCCGCTGGTCATCGCCGGCCGGACCTTCACCTCCCGCCTGCTGACCGGTACCGGCAAGTTCCAGGACCTGGACGAGACCGCGCGCGCCACCGAGGCCGCCGGCGCGCAGATCGTCACCGTCGCCATCCGCCGCACCAACATCGGCCAGAACCCGGGCGAGCCCAACCTGCTCGACGTGCTGCCGCCGGAGCGCTACACGATCCTGCCCAATACCGCCGGCTGCTACACCGCCGAGGACGCGGTGCGCACCTGCCGCCTGGCGCGCGAGCTGCTGGACGGCCACTCCCTGGTCAAGCTGGAAGTGCTGGGCGACCAGCGCACCCTGTACCCCGACGTGGTGCAGACCCTCAAGGCCGCCGAGCTGCTGGTGGCCGACGGTTTCGACGTGATGGTCTACACCTCCGACGACCCGATCCTGGCCCGCCAGCTGGAACAGATCGGCTGCTGCGCGGTGATGCCGCTGGCCGCGCCGATCGGCTCGGGCCTGGGCATCCAGAACCGCTACACCCTGCTGGAGATCATCGAGAACGCGAAGGTGCCGATCATCGTCGACGCCGGCGTGGGCACCGCCTCGGATGCGGCCATCGCCATGGAGCTGGGCTGCGACGGGGTGCTGATGAACACCGCCATCGCCGGTGCGCGCGATCCGGTGCTGATGGCCAGCGCCATGCGCAAGGCGGTCGAGGCCGGGCGCGAGGCGTTCCGCGCCGGGCGCATCCCGCGCAAGCGCTTCGCCAGCGCCTCCTCGCCGGTGGACGGACTGATCGGCTGACGATGACCGACCCGTTCACCAGCGAAGGCGCCAAGGCGCCGCCCAAACCCTACACCCCGGGCGAGGGCCGGCGCGAGATCCGCAGTTTCGTCCTGCGCCAGGGCCGGTTCACGCCGGCCCAGCAGCGCGCGTTCGACCAGGCCTGGCCGCGTTTCGGCCTGGACTACACGGGCCAGGTGCGCGACTACGACGCCGCCTTCGGGCGCAGCGCGCCGCTGGTGCTGGAAATCGGCTTCGGCAACGGCGAGGCGCTGCGCTTCGCCGCGCGGCAGGATCCGGCGCGCAACTACATCGGGCTGGAGGTGCACGCCCCGGGCGTGGGCCGCCTGCTCAACGCGCTGGCCGAGGACGGCAGCGACCACGTCCGCATCTACCACCACGACGCGGTGGAAGTGCTGCGCCACGAGGTGGCCGACGCCAGCCTCGACGAAATCCGCATCTACTTCCCCGATCCGTGGCACAAGAAGCGGCACAACAAGCGCCGCCTGGTGCAGCCGGAGTTCGCGGCCCTGCTGGCACGCAAGCTGCGGCCCGGTGGCCGCCTGCATCTGGCCACCGACTGGGAGCCGTACGCCGCGCACATGTGGGACGTGCTCGAGGAAACCGCCGGCCTGGCCAACCGCGCCGGTCCGCGCGGCCACGTGCCGCGTCCGGAATGGCGCCCGGAAACGCACTTCGAACGCCGCGGACTGAAGCTGGGCCACGGCGTGTGGGACCTGCTCTACGACCGCACCGACCTGCCGTTGCCGCAGCCTCCGGAACGATGAACCGGGACCTGGCCGCCATCGCGCACCCGGCATGCGGCCGCCGCCGCGGCCGCCGCGTCACCGCCAGGGACTGAGGGAGCGGGTGCCATGGAAGACGGCCTGACCCTGACCAACGACATGCGCCTGGTGCTGGGCCTGGTCGGGTTCACCATGGCGATGTTCCTGTTCGACCGCATCCGCGCCGACCTGGTCGCGCTGGTGGTGCTGGTGGTGCTGGGCGTGACCGGGCTGGTGGCGCCGGAGGAGATCTTCAGCGGCTTCTCCAGCAACGCGGTGATCAGCATCATGGCCACCATGATCCTGGGCGCCGGGCTGGACCGCACCGGTGCCCTGAACCGGCTGGCCGCGTGGCTGCTGCGGCGCGGCCACGGCGTGGAACAGCGGCTGCTGCTGATGACCACCGCCATCGCCGGCCTCAATTCCTCGTTCATGCAGAACCCCTCGGTCATGGCGCTGTACCTGCCGGTGGCGGCGCGCCTGTCCACGCGCACCGGGCTGGCGCTGTCGCGGCTGCTGCTGCCGATCGCCGCGGCGATCGTCACCGGCGCGGCGCTGACCATGGTCGGCAGTTCGCCGCTGATCCTGCTCAACGACCTGCTGGTGTCGGCCAACAACAACCTGCCTTCGGGCATGGCCACCCTGGAGCCGCTGCCGATGTTCGCCCCGGCACCGGTCGGGCTGGCGCTGCTGCTGGTATCGCTGCTGTACTTCCGCTTCCACGGCAACCGCAGGCTGGCCGGCGAAACCGGCGGCGAGAACGCCACCCCGTCCAGCACCGGGGGCTACTTCGCCCGCACCTACGGCATCGACGGCGACGTGTACGAGCTGGCGGTCACCGCCGACAGCCCGCTGGTGGGCATGACGGTGGGCGAAGCCGAGACCCTGCACGACGCGCCGCTGCTGCTGGCACTCAAGAGCGGCAACGACACCCGCCTGGCGCCGCCGGCGGACATGCGCATCTGGGTCAACAGCGTGCTCGGGGTGATGGGCCCGCGCCAGCAGGTGGCCGACTTCGCCCAGAACCACTTCCTGCGCATGTCCTCGCGCCTGCGCAATCTCGGCGACCTGTTCAATCCGGCGCGCGCCGGCATCTCCGAGGCGGTGGTGCCGCCGACTTCCTCGTTCATCGGCAAGAGCGCGCGCGAGATGCGGCTGCGCCAGCGGCTGGGCATCAGCCTGCTGGCGATCAACCGCGACAAGCAGGTGATCCGCGAAGACGTGCGCTCGGTGGCCCTGCGTGCCGGCGACATGCTGGTGTTCCACAGCTTCTGGCAGGACCTGGCCCAGGCCGCGCGCAGCCGCGACTTCGCGGTGGTGACCGACTACCCCAAGGGCGAACAGCGCCCGCACAAGTTCAAGATCGCCATGGCGATCTTCGCCTTCACCATCGCCGTGGCCCTGTTCGCGCGGCTGCCGGTGTCGCTGATCCTGATGACCGGCGTGGCCGGGATGCTGCTGGCCGGCGTGCTGAAGATGGACGAGGCCTACTCGGCCATCAACTGGAAGACGGTGTTCCTGACCGCCTGCCTGATCCCGCTGGGCTGGGCCATGGACAGCAGCGGCGCGGCCGCGTGGGTGGCCGGCAACACCCTGGACCGGCTGCCGCAGGGCACGCCGCCCTGGGTGGTGCAGATCGTGGTGGCGCTGCTGACCACCGGGTTCTCGCTGGTCATCAGCCACGTGGGGGCCACCATCGTGATGGTGCCGATCGCGATCAACCTGGCGCTGGCGGTAGGCGGCGACCCGACCGCGTTCGCGCTGATCACCGCGCTGTCGGCCTCCAACAACCTGATGACCGTCTCCAACCCGGTGATCTCGATGATCGCCGGACCGGCCGGCTACACCTCGCGCCAGCTCTGGCGCGTGGGCGGCCCGCTGTCGCTGGCCTACGCGGTGGTGGCGGTAACGGTGGTCAACCTGATGTTCTGGGGCCGCTGAGCTGCGCGTGCGGTGGCCTCAGGCAGGCCACACCTGCCCGTCGCGGACCGCCACGGGCACCGCGCGCAGGGCGTCGCCACGGCACGGCCCGGACACGCACAGGCCGCCCTCCAGTTCGAACGCCGCGCCGTGGGCCGCGCACACCAGCTGGCCCTCCCGGCTCCGCAGGAACTGGCCCGGCGCCCAGTCCAGGCGCCGCCCGGCATGCGGGCACACGTTGAGCCACGCGCGCACGGCGTCGCCCTGGCGGTGGACCACCAGCGACTCGGGCTCGCCATCCACCCGTGCGGTGGCTTCGACCAGCCCCCCGTCGGGAATCGAATCCAGACTGAGCAGTGGTTCCTGGTTTAACAGATTCATCACACCCCACCGGAACATCACGCCGATACTGCCGGCACCCGCCATTCTGGCACGGCACCTGTAATGCACCATCGCTTCTTCCGTTTCGACACCGCCCGCCTGCATGAGCTGCTGCAGCCACGCAAGCCGCGTCATCCCCTGCTGCGCGCCAGCCTGGGCCTGGTCGGCCTCGCCCTGCTGGCGCTGCTGGTCTTCTTCAGCGTGTTCGTCGGCGCGGCGATGATCGCCGGCGGGCTGGCCTGGAAGCTGCTGCGCGGGCGTGCTCCGCGTGCGGCGGCCGCCGGCAGCGTGATGGATGCCGAGTACCGCGTCCTGCGTCGCCAGGCCCTGCCCCGCTGACCTCGCGCGCCGGCGCCGGCTAGACTGTGCGGCCCCCAATGACGGGCCGCGGCATGAGCGCAGCAGCAGATTCTCACGACGTGATTCCGGCCCCCGCGCTTCCGCGGCTGACGGTGCGCGGCGGTGGCCGCTTCCCGGTGCGCCGGATCTACTGCGTCGGGCGCAACTTCGCCGACCACGCACGCGAGATGGGCGCCGAGGTACCGGCTTCACCCGCCGAGCGCGGCAGCCCGGTGTTCTTCATGAAGCCGGCCGACGCGGTGGCCACCGGCGACACCGTGCCCTATCCCCGAGCGACTGCGGACCTGCACCACGAGGTGGAGCTGGTGGTGGCGATCGGCCACGACGCGCCGCCGGGCGTGCTCGCGGTGGAGGACGCCGGGGCGCTGGTGTACGGCTACACCGTCGGCCTGGACCTGACCCGCCGCGACCTGCAGGCCGCGGCCAAGGCCAGGGGCCTGCCCTGGGACACCGCCAAGGGATTCGACCATTCCGCGCCGGTCGGCGAACTGGTCCCGGCCGCCGAGGCCGGCGCGCTGGACGCGCGCGTGCTGGAGCTGCACGTCAACGGCCAGCTGCGCCAGCGCGCGCCGCTGTCGGACCTGATCTGGAACGTGCCGGAGATCCTGCACGAGCTGTCCCGCCTGTATGCCCTGCGCGCCGGCGACCTGGTGTTCATGGGAACGCCCGCCGGGGTGGCCTCCTTGCAGCCGGGCGACCGCTTCCACGCCAGCCTGGAGGGCGTGGCCAGCCTGCAGGGCACGATCATCGCGGCCTGACCGCCGCCACACGCCGCGCACGCTAACCTGCGCGCGCACCCGCCGCCCCGTGCGGCACCGGACAGACAGGAGAAGCAGGATGGGCATGATCAGCGAGTTCAAGGAATTCGCGATGCGCGGCAACGTGATCGACCTCGCCGTGGGCGTGGTGATCGGCGCTTCCTTCGGCAAGATCGTCAGCGCGCTGGTGGACAAGGTGATCATGCCGCCGCTGGGCTGGCTGATCGGCAACGTGGATTTCTCCGACCTGGCCTGGACGCTGGCGCCGGCACGGGTGGCGCCCGATGGCAGCGAGATCCCGGCGGTGGTGATCGCCTACGGCGAGTTCTTCAACACCGTCATCCAGTTCATCATCGTGGCCTTCGCCATCTTCCTGCTGGTCAAGGGCGTCAACCGCCTGGCGCGCAAGAAGAAGGAGGAGGAAGCGCCGGCCGCGCCAGCCGCGCCCAGCGAGGAAGTGCTGCTGCTGCGCCAGATCCGCGATTCGCTGCAGGTGCCCCCGCGCTGACCCGCGACCGCCGCTGCCGTGACCATGCGCACGGGAGCGGCCGCCGGGGCTTTGCTAGGCTCGCGTTCTTTACGCCGGAGCCTTTCCGCATGCGCCTTGCCCTGCTTGCCGCCGCCCTGCTGGTCCCGCTGGCGGCCGCCGCCGCCCAAACCCGTATCCCCGAGCGGGCGCTGGAGCAGGCCGACTCGCTGCGCGAGCACGCACTGGCCGACGACACCGCGTGGAAGGTCACCGAATCGCTGACCACCGAAATCGGCCCGCGCCTGCCCGGCAGCGAGGCCGACGCGCGCGCGGTGGCGTGGGCGCAGGCCAAGTTCCGCGAACTGGGCTTTGACCGGGTCTGGACCGAACCGGTGACCTTCCCGAAGTGGGAGCGTCGCAGCGAAAGCGCCGCGGTGGTCGGCGCGCACGCCCAGCCGCTGGCGATCACCGCGCTGGGTGGCAGCCCCGGCGGCACCGTGCAGGCGCCGATCGTGCGCTTCGCCGACCTGGCCGCGCTGGAGGCCGTCGCGGACGGTGCACTGGCCGGGAAGATCGCCTTCGTCGACTACCAGATGCCGGCCGCGCGCGACGGCTCCGGTTACGGTCGCGGCAGCGCGATCCGCTCGCGCGGCCCGTCGCTGGCGATCCGCAAGGGCGCGATCGGCTTCCTGATGCGCTCGGCCGGCACTGACAACCACCGCGTCGCCCATACCGGCATCACCCGGTTCGACGAGGGACTCACCCCGGTGCCGTCGGCGGCGCTGAGCATCCCCGACGCCGACCAGCTTGCCCGCCTGCTGGCGCGCGGCCCGGTCAGCGTGCGCCTGGCCCTGGATTGCGGCTGGGACGGTGAGTACACCTCGCAGAACGTGATCGGCGAGATCACCGGCCGCAGCCGGCCGAAGGAGGTCGTGCTGCTGGGGGCGCACCTGGACTCGTGGGACCTGGGAACCGGCGCGGTGGACGACGCGGCCGGCATCGGGATCACCATGGCTGCCGCACGCCTGGTGGCGCAGATGCCGCAGCGCCCGGCGCGCAGCATCCGGGTCGTCGCCTATGCCAACGAGGAGCAGGGACTGCACGGCGGCAAGGCCTACGCCGAGCGGCACGCCGCCGATGCGGCCCTGCACCTGCTGGCGGCCGAGAGCGACTTCGGCGCCGGGCGGATCTACGCCTTCAACACCGGGGCCCCGGCGCACGCGGCCGCCGCCACCCGGCAGATCGCACAGGCGCTGGCACCCCTGGGCATCGCGCATGCGCCTGGCAAGGGCAGCCCCGGCCCGGACATCATCCCGCTGTCGGCCAAGGGCGTGACCTGGGCGTGGCTGGCGCAGGATGGCAGCGACTACTTCCACCTGCACCACACCGCCGACGACACCTTGGACAAGATCGACCCGCAGGCGCTGGCGCAGAACGCGGCCGCGTGGGCGGTATTCGCGTGGCTGGCGGCGGAGGCCGAGGGCGACTTCGGCAGCCGTCCGGGCGCGACCCCGGCGCCGGTCCCCTGATCGGGCCACGCCCTGCGGCCCGCGTGGGCCGGAATCGGATGGCATCGAGGACGGTGGTCGGGCGCCATGCCGATGTCCGCCGGCGTGGCCGACCGGGGCGCAACGCGCGTGCCGGGCACCCACCCGATCCGGCCGGGAACGAGCGCCACGCTGCGCTCGCCGGTGACGCCGGCCGCGGCGTCCGGCAATTGCCCGCCGCGGCGGGTGGTCGGCTTGCCAGCGGCCATCGACGGCGCGCGCGAGCCGCCCGACCGGACTGACGGCCGCCGCCGGCCGCACCCCAAGCCACTGCAGGCGGCCTGGCCAGGGCGGCGCGGAATGGGATCAGCAAGCGCCACCGCGCCGCACGGGCACGTGGCAATGCGCGTCGCTGCCTGGCAGCGACGCCCGCGCCGGCTCAGCGCCGGCCGGCGGCCCAGTGGGCCAGGAACACCGCGGTGGCCGCGGCCACGTTGAGGCTTTCCACCGCGCCGGTTCCAGGGATGGACAGGCGATGGCGGCACGCCCGCGCCAGCCCGGCATCCATGCCTTCGCCTTCGGCGCCCATCACGTAGACCAGGCGCGCGTCCGGCGCCATCGCGAACAGGTCCGCGCCCCCGCTCACCACGGTCGCCGCCGAGCTGAACCCGGCGGCGTGCAGCTGCGACAGGGCGGTCTCGGCCACCGGCAGGCGCACCAGCGGCACCGCCTCGGCGCCGCCTTCGGCCACCCGCGCCGCCGCGCCGGACAAGGCCAGCGTGGAGTTGGCCGGCAGCAGCACGGCCGCACCGAAGTGCGCGGCCGAGCGCAGGATCGCGCCGAAGTTGTGCGGGTTGCCCACGCCGTCCAGCCACAACCCCAGGGCCG
Organism: Pseudoxanthomonas sp.; assembly: GCA_052039535.1. Taxonomy (GTDB): domain Bacteria; phylum Pseudomonadota; class Gammaproteobacteria; order Xanthomonadales; family Xanthomonadaceae; genus Pseudoxanthomonas. Next base: position 4,051 of record JBQGEI010000382.1, on the reverse strand, counting down.
GTGCGCCCGGCGCCAGGGAGGCCAGCCATGCCGCCAGCGGTTGCGGCTCGACGCGCAGCACGTCGGCCACCACGCCCTCGTGGTGGGTGCTGGCGGCCAGCCGGTCCAGGTCATCCGGCTCCACCACCCGGTAGCCGATGCGGTGCTGTACGCACCAGGCCAGCAGCGGCCGCAGCGCGTGGACCCGGGTCTGCAGCAGGTAAAGCTTGCGGATCGCCTCCGGCCGCCGGGCAAAGACCGCCTGCACCGCGTTCATGCCGTACAGGCGCACCTCGTCGCGGCGCGCCGGATGCGGCGCCGGGCCGGCCTGGCCTGGCCGCTGCTCTGGCAGCGCCTGGCGCACGGGCTGCGATGGGCGGCGCGGAGGCGCCGACCCGCCGATGGCTTCCGCGGCGTCCGGCCGCGGCCCGGGCGCCGACGCCGGCCCGCGTCCGGAGCGGCGGGGTGCGTCAGCGGTTGGCGGCGGCCCCGCGGGATCGTCGCGCCGGGGTGGCCGCACCGCGTCGGTCTGACGCGGCGGAAGCGACGCGTCCTGGCGATGCGTGGGCCGCCCGCCGTTATCCCGGCGCGGCGGGCCCTTGCGCGACGGGTCCCGCGGCGGCCTGGGGCCGCGGTCCCAGGGGCTGCTCATGCGTTCTTCCCGGTCCAGAAGCCGGCATTGCGGATGCCGAGCGCCTCCGGGTCGAACACCGGGTCCATGCCCAGCTTCTTCTGCCGCTCGTAGTCACGCAGGGCAGCCAGGGCCGGCTTCTGCAGGATCAGGATGGCGATGATGTTCAGCCACGCCATCAGCCCCACGCCGATGTCACCCAGGGTCCAGGCCATGGCGGCGTTGTGGTACGCGCCGAACACGACCATGGCGATGATCCCCAGCCGCAGCAGCAGGGTCGCCATCGGATGGGTCTTGCGCACCCCGGCCACGTAGGTGAGGTTGGTCTCGGCCATGTAGTAATAGGCCATGATCGTGGTGAAGGCGAAGAAGAACAGCGCCAGCGCCACGAAGCCCGCGCCCCAGCCCGGCAGCACCGATTCCACCGCCGCCTGGGTGAACTGCGCACCCTCGGACGGCTGCACGCCGGGCACCCCGCTGACGATGGCCTGCAGCGTCTCCCTGCCGTCCTCCACGACCACGCGGAAGGTGTTGTACATGCCGGTGGACAGCAGCAGGAAGGCGGTGGAGGTGCACACCAGCATGGTGTCGAAGTAGATCGCGAAGGCCTGCACGTAGCCCTGCTTGGCCGGATGCGAGACCTCGGCGGCGGCGGCGGCGTGCGGGCCGGTGCCCTGGCCGGCCTCGTTGGCATAGATGCCGCGCTTGACGCCCCAGGCGATGGCCTGGCCGATGATGGCGCCGAAGGCCGCGTGCGCGCCGAACGCGCTGGAGAAGATGTCGGCGAACATGCCGGGCACCCTGTCGGCGTTCATCACCATCACCGTGACCGCCATCAGGATGAAGGCCAGCGCCATGAACGGCACCACCACCTCGGCGAAGGTGGCGATGCGCTTGATGCCACCGAAGATGATCAGCGCCAGCAATGCCGCCACCGCCAGGCCGATCCACAGCTTCAGCGCGCCTGCCCCGCCGGCGGCGGCGCACAGGCCGGCGTCGCTGCCGCACAGCACGTTGCTGGCGCTGTCGGCGATCGCGTTGGCCTGCACGCCCGGCAGCAGCAGGCCGGTCGCCACGATGGTCGCGATGGCGAACAGCATCGCGTACCACTTCAGGCCCATGGCCTTCTCGATGTAGTACGCCGGGCCGCCGCGGTAGCGGCCCTCGGCGTCCTTTTCCTTGTAGATCTGCGCCAGGGTGCATTCGATGTACGAAGTGGACGCACCGAGGAAGCCCATCACCCACATCCAGAACACCGCACCCGGGCCGCCGTAGGCGATCGCGGTGGCCACGCCGGCGATGTTGCCGATGCCCATGCGTCCGGCCATGGAGATGGCCAGCGCCTGGAACGAGGAGACGCCGGCGTCGGATTTCTGCCCGGTGACCGTGAGCCGGCACATCTCGGCGAAACCACGCACCTGCATCACGCGGGTGCGGAAGGTGAACCACAGGCCGGCACCCAGGCACAGCGCGATCAGCGCATTGCTCCAGATGATGCCGTTGAGCCAGGCAAGGAATGCTTCCACGGGGTTGTGTCTCCGGCCGTTGTTGGAGCTGGAATGGGAAGGGCGGCCAGCGCCGCCCGTGCGGAAAAGATAACCGCAACGCGATACGGCGCGCAGCGCCGCGTCGCATCGGGTCCCGGACTCAGGCTGCCGCGACCGTCCTGCGCCGGAACGGAACCCGCGGCGAGAGGAAGGTACCCGCGCGCCAGAGCCATTCCAGCGGGCCGTACAGGAAATGCCGGAACCACAGGTGGGCGAAGGCCAGCTGCGCGGCGAAGCCCACCAGGCCCCAGGCCACGGCCTGCAGCTGGGTCATGCCGGCGTACAGGCCCAGGCCATAGCCGTAGAACAGCGGCACGCAGACCAGCGACTGGGCGACGTACAGGGTCAGTGTCATCCGGCCGGCCGGTGCCAGCGCGCCCAGCAGCCGCTGCGCCGGCCCGTGGTACAGCAGCAGGAAGCCGGACATCAGCACTGTCATCACCGCCACGTCGAACAGGCTGCCGAGGACGGTCCAGGCGCGATCGCGCGGCATGGTCATGGTGGCGGTGGCCGGTACCAGGCCGGACAGCGGCTCGCGCAGCCAGTGCAGCAGAACGGCGGCGGCCAGCGACAGCAGCAGCATCGCAAGGCGTGTCCTTGCGAACGCCTCGGGGCGGGAGAAGAAGCCGATCCGGCCCAGCACCATGCCCACCAGCGACAGGCCCAGGATCTGGCTCAGCCGGCCGGAGCCGTACATGAAAGCCCACTTCTGGCCGTGGCCTTCCAGCACGTTCACCCGCACCGTGTCGGCCAGGGTGCCATGCAGGTAGAGCGGGTTGATCTCGATGCCCCAGTAGGCCGGCGGGCGGTTGGCCCATTCGGCGCCAAGCAGGCCCGCGACGATCTGCACCAGCATCAGCGGCTGCAACAGCAGCGCCGCGGCCAGCACCAGCAGCACGCCGTTGCCGCGCACGCGGTGGAACGGCAGGAGGAACAGGCCCATCACCGCCAGCACCTCGAGGATGTCGCCCCGGTACCACAGCCCGTGCAGCAGCCCCATCAGCCCGAGCAGCAGCAGCCGCCAGGCGAAGCGCAGGCTGAAGTCGCCGCCGCGGCGCGAGGCACTGTCCATCAGGATGAAGAAGCTGACGCCGAAGCACAGCGCCATCAGCGCGAAGGCCTTGCCCGCCAGCAGCAGCCACACGGTGTCGTGCACCTTCAGCTGGAACGGATCGGTGGCCGGCACCAGCCAGTACAGTTCGAACAGCTCCGGCATGTGCACCATGAACAGCCCGAACAGGGCCAAGCCCCGCAGCGCGTCCAGGTTCTCCATGCGCGGCACGGTCGTGGTGTTGCCCATCGCGCGCGCTCCCTCCCCGGGTGGTCGCCCATGGTGCCTGCAGCCGGCGCTGGCCGGAAAGGCCCGCCTCAACCGTGCGGCGCGCCCCACAACCGGGCGTAGCCGTGCAGGTCCCGGTCGCGGCCCTGCTTGCACACGGCGGCACGCGCGGTGCCTTCGAACCGGAAGCCGTTCTTCTCCAGCACCCGTGCCGAGGCCCGGTTGCCGTCCAGCACCCAGGCCTCGACCCGCCGCAGCCGGCGGGCCGGCACCTCGTGGGCCAGCCAGGCGGCCACGATCCGGGTCATGTACCCGCGCCCCCAGTGCCGGCGGCCGAGCCAGTAGCCCAGCGCCGCGCCATGCGCGCGCTCGCCGACCCCCGGGCGCAAGCCGATGCCACCGCAGGCCTGGCCGTCGATCACCACCGCCAGCGCACATTCCAGGTCCACCACCCTGCCGTGCAGGAAGGCCTCGCCGTCGGCGCGGGTGTACGGATGCGGGAAGCGCTCGCTCAGCCCGCGCACGACCTCCGGATCGTCGGCATGCTCCAGCAGCGCGTCCAGGTCGTCGACGCGCCAGCGGCGCAGCACGAAGCCCTCGCCCTGGATGCGGACC
>JBQGEI010000381.1:0-7558 GCA_052039535.1 Pseudoxanthomonas sp. | reverse complement strand
CGGGCCGCACGCGCGGCCCGCACCCCGCCTGCATAACCGGAGTGGTCATGGCGCAAAGCCCAGAACGCGTCAATCCCGTACCCGCAGCCGGCGGCGAATCGGCCGGCTACCTGCGCATCGAGAACGTGCGCAAGGAGTTCGACGGCTTCGTCGCGGTGGACGACGTCAGCCTGGACATCCGCAAGGGCGAGATCTTCGCCCTGCTCGGCGGCTCCGGCAGCGGCAAGTCCACCCTGCTGCGCTGCCTGGCCGGGTTCGAGCGCCCGACCCGGGGCCGGATCGTGCTGGACGGGGAGGTCATGACCGACCTGCCGCCGTACGAGCGCCCGATCAACATGATGTTCCAGTCCTACGCCCTGTTCCCGCACATGACCGTGGAGCAGAACATCGCCTTCGGCCTGAAGCAGGACGGACTGGCGCGCGAGGCGGTGCGCAAGCGGGTCGGCGAGATGCTGGAGCTGGTGCAGCTGGACAAGCTTGCCCGGCGCAAGCCGCACCAGCTCTCCGGCGGGCAGCAGCAGCGCGTGGCGCTGGCCCGCTCGCTGGCCAAGGGCCCGAAGCTGCTGCTGCTGGACGAGCCGATGGGCGCACTGGACAAGAAACTGCGCTCGCGCATGCAGCTGGAGCTGGTCAACATCATCGAGTCCTCCGGGGTGACCTGCGTGATGGTCACCCATGACCAGGAGGAGGCGATGACCATGGCCACCCGCATCGCCCTGATGGACCAGGGCTGGATCCAGCAGGTCGGCAAGCCGGACGAGATCTACGAGCAGCCGGCCAACCGCTTCGCCGCCGAGTTCATCGGCTCGGTCAACCTGGTCGAGGCGGTGATCGACGACGACCAGCCCGACTACGTCACCCTGCACACCCCTGCGTTCGAGGCGACGATCTACATCGGCCATGGCATCACCGGATTCGAGGGCCAGCCGGTGTCCTTCGCGCTGCGCCCGGAGAAGCTCGGCATCGGCAAGGCCGAGCCGGCCCAGCCGCACAACAAGGCCCGCGGCACCATCGAGGACATCGCCTACTTCGGCAGCCACTCGGTCTACCACGTTCGCCTGCCCAGCGGCATCAAGCTGATGGTCAACTTCGCCAACCAGCAGCGCTGGGCCAGCGACGAGCTCACCTGGGGCGACGAGGTGTGGGTGCACTGGCGCGACAGCGACGGCGTGGTACTGACCTCATGAACCTGCGCGCCGTGGCCAGGCACCTGCCGTCCGGCCGCTGGGCGGTGATCGCCATCCCGTTCCTGTGGCTGCTGTTCTTCTTCGCGATCCCGTTCCTGATCGTGCTCAAGATCTCCTTCTCGCGGCTGGCCATCGCCATGCCGCCGTATACGCCCATCGTCGAGTACGTGGACAAGGCGCTGCACCTGCGCCTGAACCTGGGCAACTACGTGGCCCTGTTCATGGATGCGCAGTACGGCCTGGCGTACCTGAGCTCGATCAGGATCGCCGCGATCTCCACCGCGCTGTGCCTGCTGATCGGCTACCCGATGGCGTACTTCATCGCGCGGATGAAGCCGGCCACCCGCAACATCGCGCTGATGGCGGTGGTGCTGCCGTCCTGGAGCTCGTTCCTGATCCGGGTGTACGCCTGGATCGGCATCCTCGACGCCAACGGCATCCTCAACCGTTTCCTGCTGTGGACCGGGCTGGTCGATGCTCCGCTGCGCATCCTCTACACGCCGCTGGCGGCCTATATCGGCATCGTGTACTGCTACCTGCCCTTCATGATCCTGCCGCTGTACGCCAACCTGGTGAAGCTGGACAACCGCCTGCTGGAGGCCGCCTACGACCTGGGCGCCCGGCCGTGGCAGGCGTTCATGCGCATCACCGTGCCGCTGTCGCGCGCGGGCATCGTCGCCGGCTGCATGCTGGTGATGATCCCGGCCGTGGGCGAATTCGTGATCCCCGAGATGCTGGGCGGCCCGGACACGCTGATGATCGGCCGGGTACTGTGGGGTGAGTTTTTCAACAACCGCGACTGGCCGGCGGCCTCGGCGGTGGCGATCGTGATGCTGCTGCTGTTGCTGGTACCGATCCTGATCTTCAACCGGGCCCAGCAGCGCACGCTGGAAGGGCGCCTGGCATGAACACGCCCCTGGGCCTGCGGGTGCTGCGCTGGGCGGTGCTGGTGCTGGGCTTCGCCTTCCTCTACCTGCCGATCGTGCTGCTGGTGGTGTACTCGTTCAACTCCTCGCGCCTGGCCACGGTCTGGGCCGGGTTCTCGGTGAAGTGGTACGGGGAGCTGGTGCGCGACCGGCAGATGCTGGACGCGGCGTGGGTCAGCCTGCGCATCGCGTTCTGGACGGCGAGCGCCGCCACCTGCATCGGCACGCTCGGCGCGATGGTGATGACCCGCTTCCGCCGCTTTCCGGGCAAGACCCTGTTCGGTGCCCTGGTCACCGCGCCGCTGGTGATGCCGGAGGTGATCATCGGCCTGTCGATCCTGCTGATGCTGGTGTCGGTCGGCGGCGCGCTCGGGCTCCCGTCCAAGGGCATGGTCGCCATCTGGATCGCGCACGTGACCCTGACCGTCTCCTTCGTGACCGTGGTGGTGTCCTCGCGCCTGCAGGACCTGGACCGCTCGCTGGAAGAAGCGGCCATGGACCTGGGTGCCAACCGGCTCAAGGTGTTCTTCCTGATCACCCTGCCGCTGATCGCCCCGGCGCTGGTGTCCGGCTGGCTGCTGGCCTTCACCCTGTCGCTGGACGACGTGGTGATCGCCAGCTTCGTTTCCGGCCCCGAATCGACCACGCTGCCGATCAAGATCTTCTCGTCGGTGCGCCTGGGCGTGAGCCCCAAGATCAACGCCCTGGCGACGCTGCTGATGATGGCCGTCTCGGTGGCGGCGGTGGTCGGCTGGTGGTTGATGTACCGCGAGGACAAGCGGCGCCAGCGCGACATGCAGATGGCGCTGCAGGACAACGGCTGACGCGCCCCGGCGCGGCCGCCGTTGCGCCAGCGCAACAGACCCTCGCCGCCGGAGCCGTTCCGGCGGCCGCGACCAGGCCCCATGCTGGGTCCACATCCCCGCGGAGAGCGTCATGAGCATCCAACCCGATCCCCCCGGCAATGTGGCGCGCGTGCTGCGCAAGGTGCGCGGCCAGGCCGCCTCGGATGGCGCCGGCGTGCGCCTGACCCGGGTCATCGGTGGCCAGGAGCTGCCCGACCTGGACCCGTTCCTGCTGCTGGACGAGTTCGGCACCGACCGCGCGGAGGACTACATCGCAGGGTTCCCCGACCACCCGCACCGCGGCTTCGAGACTGTCACCTACATGCTCGACGGGCGCATGCGCCATCGCGACAACCACGGCAACGAGGGCCTGCTGGAGCCAGGCGGCGTGCAGTGGATGACCGCCGGGCGCGGGCTGGTGCACTCGGAGATGCCCGAGCAGGAATCCGGTCGGATGCGCGGTTTCCAGCTGTGGGTGAACCTGCCGGCGCCCGAGAAGATGACCGATCCGCGGTACCAGGAGTTCGATGCCGGGCAGATTCCGGTGGCGCATCCGGCCGCGGGCGTGGCCGTCAAGGTGATCGCCGGACGCCTCGGCGAGGTCGAAGGCCCGATCCGGCAGCCGGCCACCGACCCGCTCTACCTCGACATCGCCCTGGACGCCGGAACTCCCTGGGAGACGGCGCTGCCCGACGGGCACAACGCATTCGCCTACGTGTACGAAGGCCAGGTGCGCGTGGGCGAGGGCGACGATGCCCGCGTCCTGGAGAGTCGGGAGATGGGCGTGCTGGATGGGGGCGCACGCCTGCGGCTGCATCCTGGCCAGGCCGCGGCGCGGTTGATCCTCGTCGCCGGCCGTCCGCTGCGGGAGCCGGTGGCCCGCTACGGTCCGTTCGTGATGAACACCCGCCAGGAAGTCATGCAGGCCTTCGTGGATTTCCAGGAGGGCCGCTTCTGAGTCCCGCGGTGCCGGCCGCCGCCGGCGCCGCGTCCGCGGCCCGTCGCAGGGTCAGTGCAGCGCCAACGCCTGGGCAACGGCCAGCGCGCGACTGAGCTGGTCCGGGTCGTTCGCATCGACCCAGATCTGGGCATAGCGGTCCTTGCCCAGTTCGATCACCGTGACCCGCTTCTCCTCGGCGCCCGGCTCGGCGATTTCCGGCCGGTACCAGTGCACCTCGTGCGGCCCGATCATGCCTTCCTCGACGCGGTTGCGACGGCGCAGGTTGACGGTGGGCTGGGGGGTGAGCATCACCCCGAGCAGCTGCGTGCCGCCCTCGTCCACGGCGCGGCAGACGGTGAAGTTCCTGCTGCCGCTGTGCTGCCAGTGCAGGCCGGCCTCCTGGGGCAGGGGCGGGCACGGGTCGGGGTTGTCGTTGGCGCTGGCCGGAGCGGCGGCGATGGCCAGCAGCAGGCCGAAGCGGAAGATCGTCTTGTCCATCGAAGCGTCCCCAGAAGGTGGCCGCACGGGCGGCCGCTAATCCCCACTGGCGTGCCGCCTGCAGCAGCCTGCAGGTCGACGGCGCATGGCGCCGGCACCCAGTATGTGTCCCCCCTTTTTTGCCGCAGCGGGTCAGACCCGCTGCGACGCTCCCGCCGCGACCTTAGCGTGTGCCGGCCCTTTCCTGCAAACAGGACGGGTCAGAAGTTTCTTTGGAAATCAAAGCGGTGGCTGCGTCCGTCCACCGTGGCCCGCACCTCCACCCGCACCACGTCGCGCTCGGAGACTTCCACCAGGCCGACGTGGTCCACATACCCGCCGCTGCGGATCGGCCGCATGGCCACCGGCTGGCGCCGGCCGGACAGATCGCGCGCTTCGGCCTGCACCTGTCCCTCGGCCGCGGTCTCGCCGGCATCGTCCTCGTTGCGCAGGGCGACCAGCAGCAGGGCCTTGCCTTCGCTGCGTTCGATCCCGTAGCCGCGGGCTACCGCCGGATCCAGCGACAGCGTCGGCACCAGGGTGTAGCGCGCACGCAGTGGGCCGTCGAGCACGGCCACGCTGGGCGCGGGCGGCACGAACTGCGCCGCCTGCGGCGCCTGACCACCGGAACACGCCGCCAGCAGCGGCAGCACACCCGCGAGGGCCACGCCCAGGAAGACCCGGATCGTCATCTCAGCCCCCCGCCAGTTCGGCACCGCGCACCCGCGCGGCATGGATGGCACGGGCCACCATCGCCTCGAATCCATCGGCCTGGAAGCTGACGACCGCCGCCTGGGTGGTGCCCCCGGGCGAAGTCACCCGCCGCCGCAGTTCCTCGGCTGTCTCGCCGGTCTCGGCGAGCATCCGCGCCCCGCCCAGCAGCGTGTGCACGACCAGGGTGCGGGCCTGGTCCCGGTCCAGGCCCTCGGCGCGCGCGGCGGCCTCCATGGCTTCGGCCAGCAGGAACAGGTACGCCGGTCCGCTGCCGGACACCGCCGTGACGCTGTCCATCAGGGGTTCCTGGTCGATCCAGACAGTGGCGCCGGCGGCGGACAGCACCGCTTCGGCGTCCTCGCGCTGGCGCTCGTCCACCCCGGGGCCGGCGTGCAGGCCGGTGACGCCGGCCCCGAGCAGCGCCGGCGTATTGGGCATGCAGCGCACCACCGCCGCCTCGCCGCCCAGCCACTCCCGCAGGCGCTCGACCGTCACCCCGGCGGCGATGGATACCACCAGCGGCGCATGGGCGCGGGCCTGGCTGGCCAGAAGTTCGCACAGCCCGCGCATCACCTGCGGTTTGACTGCCAGCACCCACAGGGTGGCGCCTTCCACCGCGATGGGGGCCTCGGCGCAGGCGCGCACGCCGAAATCCTCCGCCAGCGCATCGCGCAGCGCCTGGACCGGTTCGGCGACGTGGATGCGTGCCGGGTCGGCGCCGCGGGCCACCAGTCCGCCGATCAGGCTGCGGGCCATGTTCCCGCCGCCGAGGAAGGCGATCACGGGCAGGGAAGGGGATGGATGTGGCATCGGCTCGGCCCTCGTATGGAGGGCGGCAGTCTAGCGCCCGGGCCGTTGGCGCTCAGCGTGGCGGCCGTGGCCCGAACAGCGCCGTGCCGATCCGCACCAGGGTGGCCCCCTCGGCGATGGCCACGCCGAAGTCGTCGCTCATCCCCATCGACAAGGTGTCCATGGCCGGATGGCGCGCCGCCAGGTCCTCGAACAGCCGCGCGATCGCGCGGAACGCGGGGCGCCGCTGCTCCGGGTCCGGATGCGGGACCGGGATGGCCATCAGTCCACGCAGGGCCAGGCGCGGCTGTGCTGCCACCGCCTGCGCCAGCGCGGCCACCTGGTCCGGGCGGCAGCCGCCCTTGCCGGGCTCGGCCTCGACGTTGACCTGCAGCAGCACGTTCAGCGGTGGCGCGGCAGCGTCCCGCGCGGCCGCCAGCGCCTTGATGACGCTCGGGCGGTCGACGCTGTGCACCCAGTCGAACAGCTGCGCGGCCTGGGCCGCCTTGTTCGACTGCAGGTGGCCGATCAGGTGCCATTCCAGCGACGCGTCGACGCTTCGCTCCAGCGACTGGCGCTTGGCGGCGGCCTCCTGCACGTAGTTCTCGCCGAAGGCCCGCTGGCCGGCGGCGGCCAGCGTGGCCACCGCCCCGGGCGGTTGCGTCTTGGACACCGCAAGCAGCCGCGGGGTGGGGCGGCCGGCGGTGGCGGCGGCCGCTTCGACGCGCCGGAGCACGTCCTGGAGGCGATGTTCGGGGCTGGAAATGGGCACGGTCGGGTCGGGATTGGCGGATGCGGCCGGAGCGCTATACTGCCGGCCAGGGGACATTGCATGCCAGACCGCGGGGGCGCGGGCCTGGCCGGGGCACTCAGGGGAAAACTCGCATGGATATCGCCGAACTGCTGGCCTTTTCGGTCAAGAACAAGGCCTCGGACCTGCACCTGTCCGCCGGACTGCCGCCCATGATCCGGGTGGATGGCGACGTGCGCCGGATCAACATCCCGGCGCTGGACCACAAGCAGGTGCACGCGCTGGTCTACGACATCATGTCGGACAAGCAGCGCCGCGACTACGAGGAATTCCTCGAGGTCGACTTCTCGTTCGAGATCCCGTCGCTGGCGCGCTTCCGCGTCAACGCGTTCAACCAGAACCGCGGCGCGGGTGCGGTGTTCCGCACCATTCCCTCCGAGGTGCTGACCCTGGAGGACCTCGGCTGCCCGCCGATCTTCCGCCAGCTGATCGACCAGCCGCAGGGCCTGATCCTGGTCACCGGCCCGACCGGCTCGGGCAAGTCGACCACGCTGGCGGCGATGGTCGACCACATCAACAAGAACGAGTACGGGCACATCCTCACCGTCGAGGACCCGATCGAGTTCGTGCATACCTCGCAGAAGTGCCTGATCAACCAGCGCGAGGTGCACCGCGACACCCACGGCTTCAACGAAGCCCTGCGCTCGGCCCTGCGCGAGGACCCCGACTACATCCTGGTCGGCGAAATGCGCGACCTGGAGACCATCCGCCTGGCGCTGACCGCCGCCGAAACCGGCCACCTGGTGTTCGGCACCCTGCACACCAGCTCGGCGGCCAAGACCATCGACCGCATCATCGACGTGTTCCCCGCCGGCGAGAAGCCGATGGTGCGCTCGATGCTGTCCGAATCGCTGCGCGCGGTGATCTCG
>JBQGEI010000380.1:0-3004 GCA_052039535.1 Pseudoxanthomonas sp. | reverse complement strand
ACCAGGGTGACCTGGACATCCGGACGGGCGATCGCCAGCGGGATCCCCGGCAGCCCGGGGCCGGTGCCCAGGTCGGCCAGTGCGCCGGGCCGCACGAACGGCTGCATGGCCAGCGAGTCCAGCAGGTGGCGGGTGACCATCTCGTCCGGGTCGCGGATGGCAGTCAGGTTGTAGGTGCGGTTCCAGCGCAGCAGCAGGTCCAGGTAATCCAGCAACGGCGGCGCCAGCGACCGGTCCAGGCCCAGCGTGTCCAGGCCGTCGGCCAGGCGCCGGGCCAGGGGTTCGGGAAGGGAAGTGTCCATGGCCGGATTATCGCCGCTGCGGCGGCGTCCGGGGCCGCCATGCCAGCGCGGCGTGGTAGCCGTCCAGCGGCGTCCACTCGTGCAGCTGCCATTGCGCGGGCACGCCCAGTGCGGGGTCGCAGTCGCGCAGGCGCAGGGGGGCCTGCGGGTCGTCGGCGGCGAACTGCAGCCGGTGCAGGCCGAACGCCAGGCCACGGCCGTGCGCCTTGAGCACCGCCTCCTTGGCGCACCACAGCCGCAGGAACTGCGGCTCGCGGTCCGCTGCAGGCAGCGACTGCAGCCAGTCCGCCTCGCCGGCGGCGAAGAACCGCCGTGCCAGCTCCAGCGCTTTGGGCCGCGGGCGCTGCCGCTCCAGGTCCACGCCCAGCACCACGTCATGGCCGACGGCCAGCAGCAGGCGTTCACCACTGTGGCTCCAGCCCGCATCGCGGTCTTCATAGGGCGCCAGCAGCCGGGGGCGGCCGTGCGCGTCGCGCGCCAGCGGCAGGGGCTGTGCGGGCGCGCGCTGCAGCCAATGCGACAGGCGTGCGTGCACCTGCGGCTCGCCGCGCACGCCGGGCTGGTAGGGCAGCGCCTGCACCTGCACCGGCCCGAACTGCCACCGCGCCTCCATCAGACCTTCTCCACGATGCTGAAGCGCACGCCCAGCGCCGGCGCGTGCGGGCCGCGGCGATATACGGCCGCTTCACGGCGCAGGGGGTCTGATGGCCCGGCGCACCCCGTACCGCGGGGTGAATTTCGCGGACTCGAGGAGAAGGACATCATGGGAATCATCATCTGGTTGATCGTAGGCGGTATCGTCGGCTGGCTTGCGAGCCTGATCATGCGACGCGACGGACAGCAGGGCATCCTGCTCAACATCATTGTGGGCATCGTCGGTGCAATGCTGGCCGGCTGGATCTTCGGCGGTGGCATCAATGAGGCCATCACCATCCGCACCTTCCTGTTCTCGATCATCGGTGCGGTGATCCTGCTGGCGATCGTCAACCTGTTCACCCGCGGCCGCGTGCGCTGAGGGCCAGGTCCAATGACGAGGAGGCGAGGGCCCGGGTTTCCCGGGCCTTTGTCTTTGCGGCCCCAGGGCCTGCGGGCTCAGGCCAGTTCGATCCATGCCGGGGCGTGGTCGCTGGGCCGCTCCCAGGTGCGCGGCTCGCGGTCGATGCCCGCCGCCACCACCGCGGTGCGCAGCGCCTCGGACACCAGCGTCAGGTCGATGCGCAGCCCGAGGTTGCGCCGGAACGCGGCCTGCCGGTAGTCCCACCAGCTGAACTCGCCGCCGGCCTCGTGCAGCAGGCGGTAGCCGTCATGCAGGCCCAGGTCCAGCAGCGCGCGCAATGCGGCACGCTCGGCGGACGAGGTGAGGATGTGGCCCTCGTCCCACACCGCCGGATCGTGCACATCGCGGGCGTCCGGGGCGATGTTGAAGTCGCCCAGCACCACCAGCTTCGGATGCGCGCGCACCTCCTGGTCCAGCCACTCGCGCACCGCGGCCAGCCACGCAAGCTTGAACGCGTACTTCTCGGTGCCCACGTCCTGCCCATTGACCACGTAGAGGTTGACCACGCGCACCTCGCCGATGGTGGCGCTGATCGCGCGCCGGTGCTCGTGCTCGAATCCCGGCACGCCGACAAGCACGTCCCGGGGCGCCTCGCGCGAGAGGATCGCCACGCCGTTGTAGGTCTTCTGCCCCGAGAACACGCTGCGGTAGCCCAGCGCCGCCAGGGTGGAGTCGGGGAACTTGTGGTCCTCCAGCTTGGTTTCCTGCAGCCCGACCACGTCCGGCGCGAACCCGCGCAGCCACTGCTCCAGGTGGGGCAGGCGCACGTTGAGGGAGTTGACGTTCCAGGAAGCGATTTTCACGGGGCGGATGACCTTTGTGCGGCCCGGCGAAGCGGGCGGGCGGTGCCAGGCGCCGCAGGGCACGGCGCGAACACCGCTATTTCAGCACGCCGGGCCGGCGCGCCGCCGGTTCAGCGCACCAGGAACTCCAGCAGCCTCGCCACCGGGGCATACGGGGGCTTGAGCAGGTCGCTGGCGGCGCGACGGCCCTGCCACAGCACCGGCAGCTGCTTGCTGAAGGCATCGAAGCCGGCGCGGCCGTGGTAGGCGCCCATGCCGCTGGCGCCGACGCCACCGAAGGGCAGGTGCTCGGCGGCGAAGTGCAGCAGGGTGTCGTTGACCGTCACCCCGCCGGCCAGGGTCGAGCGCAGCACCTGTCCGGCCTGGTCGCGGTTGCCGAACGGATACAGCGCCAGCGGCCGCGGACGCGCGTTGACGAAGGCGATCGCCTCTTCCAGCGATTCCACCGCCAGCACCGGCAGGATCGGCCCGAAGATCTCCTCGCGCATCAGCGCGATGTCGGCGGGCGGATCGAGCACCAGCACCGGTGCGAACACCCGCCGCGCCGGGTCATGCCCGTCCACCAGTGGCAGCACCTGGCAGCCGCGTTCGCGGGCCTCGTCCAGCCAGAGCTGCAGGCGCGCGAACTGGGCGTCGTCGATGATCCGGGTGTAGTCGGCGGCCTGGCCGGCCAGGCAGCCCCAGCGCGCCGCGGCTTCGGCGCGCAGCGCGGCCACCAGTGCATCGCGCCGCGCCTGGCCGACCACCAGCACGTAATCCGGGGCGATGCAGGTCTGGCCGGCGTTGATCCACTTGCCGGTGGCCAGGCGCGCGGCGGCGCGCGCCAGCGGGTAGCCGGGGCA
>JBQGEI010000379.1:0-12762 GCA_052039535.1 Pseudoxanthomonas sp. | reverse complement strand
CACCATGGCGGTGCGGTCGGCCATCATCAGCTGCAGCCGCCCGATCAGCTGCTGCTGGCCAGGGTTGTCGCGGGTCAGTTCGGCCAGATGCGCCAGGGCCGGTTCGATCTCGGCCATGTCCAGTTCCAGGCGCCGCTGCAGCGCGGGCAGGTCCACCCCTGCCTTGGCGCCGCCGGCGAGGGCGTAGCCCAGCGAATCCATTTCCCGCACCAGCGCGTGCAGGCGCTGGGCCGTGGCTTCAACCTGGAGGCTGTGCCGGACGCGCGCGTCGGCCTCGTGACTGTAGTGCGTCCACTGCCGGACCAGCTGGAACGGCACCAGCAGGATCAGCACCGCGGCCGCAACGAGCAGCGGCAGCCGCCAGCGCATGTAACGGGGGGGATTGGGTCCCGGCAAGTCTCATGTCTCCTTTGCCCTGCCGGCGACGTACGGGCCGGTACAGGTCGCAGCAATGTTAAGCAATGCAACGTGAAGGATGTCCAGCGCGATCCGGCAGACGACCGGGGCCGGGGCACTCGGGCAGCGCCCGCGCCAGCCCAGGCCGATGTGCCGCCCAGCGCTGACCCGCCGCGCTGCCAATGAGCGCGCGACGATGGATCGGGCGAACGGGAAGTGGCTGACCTGGTCCTGCAGCGGGGTGTGTCCACCGGCCTGCAGGAGGTCTTGCTGAGATGGTGGGCGGTGCAGGGATCGAACCTGCGACCCTTGCCGTGTGAAGGCAATGCTCTACCGCTGAGCTAACCGCCCGGTGCCCCGCACGGGTCGGTGCGGGCTGCGCATGTTAATGGCACGTGCCGGGCAGGTCAACGGGTCCGGCACAACTTCGTGCGCGAACGCAGTACATCCATGCCCACACCCCGCGCCGGGCCACATGCGGGCAGCGGGCGGACCGGCTCAGCACACCTTGCTCGCCCGCAACGCCGCCAGGCGCGCTGGGGGCGCGAAACTGGAAGGATCGGCGTCCGGCCAGAACTCGCGGAACACCGCGTGTTCGGGAACCCCATGCAGCAGCTCGCCCGGACGCAGGAAACGGTACAGCGCGGACAGCGAACGGATCTCCACCGGCGACACGCGGCGCAGGATGTGCTCCGGTCCCAGTTCGGAGGGGTGGTTGAGCCCCGCGGCCGACAACAGGTCGCGCAGCGCACGCACGGTATTGAGATGGAACTGGTAGACGCGGGTGGCCTTGTCCTGCGGATCGAGGTTCCTCCAGCGCTGCGGGTCCTGGGTGGCGATGCCGGTCGGGCAGCGGTCGTTGTGGCAGCTCAGCGACTGGATGCACCCCAGCGCGAACATGAAGCCGCGGCCGGCGTTGCACCAGTCCGCGCCCATGGCCAGGGTCCGCGCGATATCGAAGGCGCTGGTGATCCGGCCCGCCCCGGCCAGGCGGATGCGGCCGCGCAGCTCCAGCCCCACCAGGGTGTTGTGGACCAGCATCAGCGCCTCGTGCATCGGCACGCCGATGTGGTCCATGAACTCCACCGGCGCGGCGCCGGTGCCGCCTTCGCTGCCGTCGACCACGATGAAATCCGGCAGCAGCCCGCTCTGGTGCATGGCCTTGGCGATGGCGAACCACTCCCACGGGTGGCCGATGGCGAGCTTGAAGCCCACCGGCTTGCCGCCGGACAGCTCGCGCAGCCGGGCCACGAACTGCAACAGGCCCAACGGCGTGTCGAACTCCGGATGGCTCGCCGGCGAGACGCAGTCCGCGCCCATGGGTACGCCACGGGTCGCGGCGATCTCGGCACTGACCTTGGCCGCCGGCAGCACGCCGCCGTGCCCGGGCTTGGCACCCTGCGACAGCTTGACCTCGATCATCTTCACCTGCGGCCGGGCCGCCTGTTCGGCGAAGCGTGCCGGGTCGAAGCGGCCGTTCGCGTCCCGGCACCCGAAATAGCCCGATCCCAGCTCCCAGACCAGGTCACCGCCGTGCTCGAGGTGGTAGGGCGAGATCGAGCCCTCGCCGGTGTCGTGGTAGAACCCCCCGCGGCGCGCGCCCTCGTTGAGCGCGCGGATCGCGTTGGCCGACAACGAGCCGAAGCTCATGGCCGAAATGTTGAACACGCTGGCCTGGTAGGGCTGTGCGGTCTGCGGCCCGACGGTGATGCGGAAGTCGTGGTCGGCGATGCGCGACGGCGCCAGCGAGTGGTTGATCCACTCGTAATCGGTGGCGTAGGCATCCTGCAGGGTGCCGAACGGCAGCACGTCCATCACGTTCTTGGAGCGCCGATAGACCAGCGCGCGCTGCTGCCGGGAGAACGGCACGCGGTCGGTATCGGACTCCACGAAGTACTGGCGGATCTCCGGGCCGATCGATTCCAGGCCATAGCGGAAGTGGGCCAGCAGCGGGTAGTTGCGGCGCAGCGTGCTGCGCGTCTGCAGCAGGTCCCAGGTGCCCAGCACCACCAGCAACAGCGCCGCCGCCGCGACCCAGCCCCACCCGGGCCAGCGCAGGGCCAGCGGGAGCGACAGCAGGAGCAGGAGCCAGGCGCAGGCGTAGCCGAGATAGCGGTGCATCTTGTCTCCTCGCGGAACGATGCCACCGAGTCTAGCCAGCCGGACCTCAGCGCGGGGTCAGGGCCGCCGCGCGCGGCGTGGCTGGCACCGGGGCGCTACAGGCGCGCATCCACCGCATCGCGCGGCCAGACCGACTTGACGTCGTACACCACCGCACCCGGCCGGCCCAGCGCACGCACCTGCGACGCGTCCCAGTCCCGGAACTGGCTGTGCGCGACCGCAAGCACCACCGCGTCGTAGGCGCCGTGCTCGGGGCCGTCGGCCAGGGCGACGCCCAGCCCCGCGGATTCGGTGGCATCGGCCCACGGGTCCACCGCATCCACCCGTGCGCCCGCGGCGGCCAGCTCGCGGACCAGGTCCACGGCCCGGCTGTTGCGCAGGTCCGGGCAGTCCTCCTTGAAGGTCACGCCAAGCACCAGCAGCCGGGCGCCGGATGCTTCGCAGCCGCGCTCGCGCAGCAGCGAAAGCACCTTGCCGGCCACGTGCCCGACCACCCGCTCGTTGACCTCGCGCGCGGCGTGGATCAGTTCCGGGTGGAGCCCGGCACTGTGCGCCTTGTGGAGCAGGTAGTAGGGATCCACGCCGATGCAGTGGCCTCCTACCAGCCCCGGCCGGAACGGCAGGAAGTTCCACTTGGTGCCGGCCGCCTGGAGTACGTCGCCGGTGTCGATCCCCAGCCGGTCGAACACCAGCGCCAGCTCGTTGACCAGCGCGATGTTGACGTCGCGCTGGATGTTCTCCACCACCTTGGCCGCCTCGGCCACCTTGATCGAGGGCGCCGGCCAGGTGCCGGCAGTGATGATCGACGCGTACAGCGCGTCGACGTGGCGGGCCGCGGCAAGGTGGGAGCCGGAGGTGATCTTGCGGATGTCGGCCAGCCGCCGGTTGCGGTCGCCCGGGCTGACCCGCTCGGGGCTGTAGCCGCAGCTGAAATCGACGTTGAAGCGCAATCCGGAGACCTCTTCCAGGATCGGCACGCAGATCTCTTCGGTGGTCCCCGGGTAGACGGTCGACTCGTAGACCACCAGGTCGCCGGCGCGCAACGCGGCTCCCACCACGCGGCTGGCCTGGCGCAGCGGCTCCAGGTCCGGCTCGTGCAGCGCGTCCACCGGCGTGGGCACGGCGACGATGTAGATCCCGCAGGCAGCCAGCGCAGCGGGGTCGGAGCTCAGCTCCAGCCAGGGTGCGGCAGCCAGCTCGCCAGGCTCCAGCTCGCGGGTGCGGTCGTGTCCGGCCTGCAGCTCGCGCACGCGCGCGGCGTCGACATCGAACCCGACCACCCGGCGCCGCGCGCCGAAGGCGACGGCCAGCGGCAGGCCCACGTAGCCCAGTCCGATCACGGCGATCGGCGCATCGGCGGCGGGAAGCGGTACCTCGACAGGTGTGGCCTGCATGCGGCTCCAGTAACGCGTTGTGGTGGTGCCCGGGGCGGGACTCGAACCCGCATGGCCTTGCGGCCGGAAGATTTTAAGTCTCCAGTGTCTACCTGTTTCACCACCCGGGCCGGGCAGGTTCGGGTGCAAGCACCGCCGCGCATTGTGCCACTGGCTTGGCCGTGGCCGCCGCCCCGCTAGAATGGCGCGTTCCCGCCACAGCCGGCGGGCTCCGGGAGAAGCTGTGCGCGCCAGGATCGAGGATGTCGCCGCCGCCGCGGGCGTTTCCATGAAGACGGTCTCGCGGGTGTTCAACCGCGAACCGAACGTACGCGAGGAAACCCGGTTGCGGGTACAGGAGGCCGCGCGCCAGCTCAACTACCGCCCCAACACCTCCGCGCGCAGCCTCGCCGGCCGGCGCTCGTACCTGGTCTCGCTGCTGTACGACAACCCGTCCGCCAGCTACATCATGGAGGTGATCGAGGGCGTGCTGGCCGCCTGCGAGCAGTCCCACTACGGCCTGACCCTCAGGCCCGTGCACTTCAGCGCGCGTGGCCACGTCGAATCGGTCGAGGAGCTGATCAGCCAGTACCGCCCGGACGGACTGATCCTGACCCCGCCGTTGACCGACGACGCGGTCCTGATCAAGCGCCTGCGCGAGCTGGACGTGCGCTACGCGACCATCTCCGCGCGACGCGAGTCGGGGATCGGCACCACACTGGACGAGCGCGCGGCCGCCGCGGAGATGATGGCCAACGTGGTGGCCCTCGGCCACCGGCGCATCGGGCACATCACCGGGCACCGCAGCCACGGCGGCCGCGCCCTGCGCCTGGCCGGCTACCTGGACGGCCTGCGCAAGGCCGGGATCGAGCCGGATCCGGACCTGGTGGTGGAAGGCGAGTTCTCGTTCGAATCGGGCATCGCCGGCGCGCGCCAGCTGCTGGACATGGCCAATCCGCCCACCGCGATCTTCGCGGCCAACGACGACACCGCCTGCGGCGTGCTGTACGAGGCCTCGGCGCGCGGACTGGCCGTGCCGCAACAGCTGTCGGTGTTCGGCTTCGACGACACGCCGATCTCGCGCCAGGTCTGGCCCAGCCTGACCACGGTGCGCCAGCCCAGCCGCGAGATGGGACGCATCGCTGCCCAGCAGCTGATCACCGCGATCGACGGCCATGGCAACGCCGGCATGGTGCAGGTGCCCTACCAGCTGCAGATCCGCCACTCGACCGGGCCGGCGCCCGACGCCTGATCCGCCCGCCTCTGCCGGTCCCCGGCCCCTGGAACGCGAAAGCCCCGGTCACCCGGGGCTTCGTGCTGTCTGGCCGGTGCCACCGGGCCAGGCGGATATGGAGCGGGAAACGAGACTCGAACTCGCGACCTCAACCTTGGCAAGGTTGCGCTCTACCAACTGAGCTATTCCCGCAACTGTGCTGTACCGGTACCGATGGAGGCCTGGGTCGGAATTGAACCGGCGTACGCGGATTTGCAGTCCGCTGCATAACCACTCTGCCACCAGGCCGGTGACCGGTACCGCCGGCAGCCTGGCCGCCGGAACCCATCAAAACAAAACCCCGTCTCCGGGGCCTTGTCGTGCCACCGCGGCGGTCCGCAAGGACGACCGTGACGACCATCGATTGGAGCGGGAAACGAGACTCGAACTCGCGACCTCAACCTTGGCAAGGTTGCGCTCTACCAACTGAGCTATTCCCGCTTGGGAGACGCGCATTTTAGGGTTTCGGCGCGAACTGTCAACTGTTCCCCTGCATTTTTTTCGCCTTCGTGCGGGCGGCCGAAGCCTGCTCGTCCGCGCGCAGCGCCGGCCACGCCGCATGCAGGTACTGGAAGCCCGACCACAGGGTCAGCAGCGCGGCGATCGCCAGCAGCCAGTCGCCGGCGTGGAACACGAACTCGCCCAGCCAGATGCCCTCGCCCGGGCGCAGCGGGAACACCCCCTGCATCACCTGGCGCGGGTTGACCGAGTACAACAGGCAGGACAGCGCGACCATCTGCGCGGTCGTCTTGACCTTGCCGATGAAGGCGACCTTGACCGTGGCGCGCTGGCCCAGCTCGGCCATCCACTCGCGCAGGGCCGAAACGGCGATCTCGCGCCCGACGATCACTGCCGCCCAGAACGCCATCCACGGGCTTGGATGGCCCTGCACGATCAGGAACAGCGCCACGGCGACCATCAGTTTGTCGGCCACCGGGTCCAGGAAGGCGCCGAAGGCCGAATGCATGCCATAGCGGCGAGCCACCCAGCCATCCAGCCAGTCGGTGACCGCGGCGAGGATGAACACGCCCGCGGCGGCGAAATTGGTCCACCGGTAAGGGAGGTAGAACACCAGGACCAGCACCGGGATCATCAGGATCCGCAGCAGGGTCAGCCAGGTGGGAACGGTCAGGGTCATCGGTCTTGCGGAGGCTCGGCGCCGGGGGAAGCCAGCCCGTGCAGGTTAGCGTAGATGCGCGCGGCCAGGGCCGCGTTGATGCCCTCCACCCGGGCGATCTCCTCCTCGCCAGCGGCCTTGAGCCCGCCCAGTCCGCCGAAGTGGCGCAGCAGCGCGGCGCGCCGGCGCGGACCGATGCCGGGGATGTCCTCGAGGCGGCTGGTGGTGCGCGCCTTCTGCCGCTTGCCGCGGTGGCCGGTGATCGCGAAGCGGTGCGCCTCGTCACGCACCTGCTGGATGAACTGCAGCGCCGGCGACGCGGCGCCCGGCCGCACCTCGCGCCCGTCGGCCAGCACCAGGGTCTCATCGCCGGCGCGACGCTGTTCACCCTTGGAGACACCGACCAGCAGCACGTTCTCCACGCCCAGGTCGGCCAGGGCGGCCCGCGCCTGGGCCAGTTGCCCGGCACCCCCGTCGATCAGCAGCACGTCCGGCAGCACCGCATTGCTGCCCGGCGGGGCGGCCAGCCCGGCATCGGCTTCCAGCGCGCGCCGGAAGCGGCGCTCGATCGCCTGTCGCATTGCCGCGTAATCGTCGCCCGGCTCGATGCCGGCGATGTTGTAGCGGCGGTACTGGTTGCGCACCGGCCCGGCCGGATCGAACACCACGCACGAGGCCACCGTGGCCTCGCCCATCGTGTGGCTGATGTCGAAGCACTCGATCCGCGACGGCACCTCCTCCAGCCCCAGCAGCTCGCGCAGCGCCTCGCTGCGCGCGTGCTGGGCATTGCGGCTGGCCAGCTCCGAGGCCAGCGCGACCTTGGCATTGCGCCGCGCCAGTTCCAGGTAGCCGGCCCGTTCGCCGCGCACGCTCGACTTGAGCGCCACCTTGCGGCCGGCGCCTTCGGCCAGGGCCAGCTCGATCAGGTCCGAATCCGGGATCGCCCGGTCCAGCACGATTTCCGCCGGTGCAGGCTGCTCGGCGTAGTACTGCGACACGAACGCGGCCAGCACCTCCTCGGCACTGTCCTCGCCGTTGGTCCGCGGGAAGAACGCGCGGGTGCCGAGGTTTCGCCCGTCACGGAAGGCCAGCAGCAGCACGCAGGCGTGGGTGCCCTGCATCTGGCAGGCGATCACGTCCAGGTTGGCGGCGTGCCCGTCCACGTACTGGCGGGCCTGCATGCCGCGCAGGGAGGTCAGCAGGTCGCGCAGGCGCGCGGCCTGCTCGAACTCCAGCGCCTGGCTGGCCTTTTCCATCGCCGCGCCCAGCTCGCGGCCGAGCTCGTCGCTGCGCCCTTCCAGGAACAGCGAGGCGCGGTGGACCGACTCGGCGTAGTCCTCCGCCGCCACCAGGTCCACGCACGGCGCGCTGCAGCGGCCGATCTGGTACTGCAGGCAGGGCCGGCTGCGGTTGCGGAACACGCTGTCCTCGCAGCTGCGCAGCCGGAACAGCTTGTGCATCAGGTTCATCGTCTCGCGGACCGCGCTGGCGCTGGCGTAGGGGCCGAAATAGCGCCCGGGTACCGCGCGCGGGCCGCGGTGGAAGGCCAGCCGCGGCCAGGCCTCGCGGGTCAGCAGCACGTACGGGTAGCTCTTGTCGTCGCGCAGGGAGACGTTGTAGCGCGGCGACAGCGACTTGATCAGCTGGTTTTCCAGCAGCAGCGCCTCGGCCTCGGTGCGGGTGACCGTCACCTCCATGCGCGCGATCTGCGCGACCATCGCCTGGATCCGCGGGGTACGCGGGGCGTTGCTGAAGTAGCTGGCGACGCGCCGCTTGAGTGCCCCGGCCTTGCCCACGTACAGCAGGCTGCCGTCGGCCGCGTACATCCGGTACACGCCCGGGGCGGTGCTCAGCCCGGAAACGAACGCCTTGCCATCGAAATCCGGTACCGCGGGACTGCTCATTCGGTGATGGTCACGTCGCCCAGTTCGCCACTGGCGATGTCATAGCGCAGCACGCCATGGGCATCGGTCTCGGCGATCCACACCGCGCCGCCGGCCACCGCCAGCCCGCTGGGGCCGTGCAGGCGCCGCGGCAGGCTGACCGTGCTGAGTTCGCCCCCGCCCAGGCGCAGGGTGCGCAGGCTGCCGTTGCCGCTGTCGGCGATCCACAGCAGCGGTGCATCGGCGCTGAGCGCGATGCCCAGCGGGTGCTGCAGGCGGGCGCTGCTGCGCGGGCCGTCGGCGTCGCCGAAGTCCCACATGCCCTGCCCGACCAGGGTCTGCACCAGGTCGCTGCGCAGCTGCAGCGAGCGCACCGCGGAACCCAGCGCATCGCATACGTACAGCACCTGCTGCACCGCGGCCAGCCCGACCGGCTGGGCGAAGGCGGCCATCGAGCGCGCATTGCCATCGCGCATTTCCAGCCGCCCGGTGCCGGCCCGCAGCGAAAGCTCGCCGCGACCCAGGTCGTAGCTCCACACCCGGTTGTCGCCGGCGCAGGCGATATGCACCTGGTTGGCGGCCACCGCCAGGGCGACCGGATGGTTGAGCGGCGTGCCGGAGCTGGCCACCGGCCCCTCCAGCGCGTCGCCGGCGCGGCCGTTGCCACACAGGGTGTCCACCGTACCGCTGAGCAGGTTGATGCAGCGCAGGGCATGGTTGCCGGTGTCGGCGACGTAGAGGAAGTCGCGCTCCAGGGCCAGGCCCTGGGGCCGGTTGAACGCGGCCTGGTCGCCGGGGCCGTCTATGAAGTCGGCAGTGCCCATGCCGAACTGGCGGATGACGCGCCCGGCGTGGTTGCACTCCAGGATGCGGTGGTGGCCGCTGTCGGCGATGAACAGTCGCTCGGCGCTGGCCGCCACCGCCGCCGGGAAGCGCAACGACAGGCGCGGCTCCGGCAGCGATTCGGCCAGGCGCGGGTCGTCCTCAAGCGACGCCGGGAGGTCCTCGCACAACCCGGACAGGGCGCGCTCGAGGTCGCCGCCCAGGCCGGCGATGCGTCCGCGCTCGCGCCCGGCGGCGTCGACCAGCAGCAGCGTCGGCCAAGATTCGATGCCGTAGCGCTGCCAGGCGGCCCAGTCCGCGTCCAGCAGCGCCGGGAAGGTGCTGCCATTGCGGCGCAGCAGCTTCAGCGACCGCTGCGGCTGGCGCTCGCAGTCGAACCGCGGCACCTGCAGGACCAGCACCTGCAGCTTCCCGGGGTTGCGGGCCTGCCACAGCGCCAGCTCCTGCAGGCGCTGGGTGCACCAGGCCGAGGCGGCGTTGACGAAGGCCAGCACGACCGGTCGGCCGCGCAGCTCGTGGAGGGAGGCCGGACTGGCATTGAGCCAGTCCAGGCCGGCGGGCAGTTCCTGGAGGGTCGCCGCGTTCATGGGTCGATTATGCCGGAGGTCGGGCCACGGGAAAGACGTTCCACCGCGGCCACGGCCGCGGCGTCCACCATGCCCCAGACTTCGCTGAAATGCTCGTCGCCGCCATGGTAGGGGTCCGGCACCTCGCCACCGGGCGCGATGCCCGCCCAGTCCAGCAGCAGTGCCACCCGCGCCCGCGACTGCGCGTCCGGTGCCAGCCGGCGCACGTCGCGGAGGTTGTCCGCATCGGCGCACAGCAGCCAGTCGAAGTCGGCGAAATCAGCCACCCGCAGCTGGCGTGCGCGCAATCCGGCGATGTCCACGCCACGGGCGCGCGCGCAGGCGATCGCGCGCCGGTCCGGCGGCTCCCCGGCGTGCCAGCCGCCGGTCCCGGCGGAGTCCACCTCGATCCGCCCGGCCAGCGGCGAGGCGGCCAGCCGTGCGCGCAGCGCGCCTTCGGCCAGGGGCGAGCGGCAGATGTTGCCCAGGCAGACCAGCAGCAGCCGGACCGGCCGGCTCATGCCTGTGCGCCGCGGAGACGGGCCTCGGCGCGGGCCAGGTCCTCCGGGGTGTCGACACCCGGCGGGAACGGCTCCGGCGCCAGCTCCACGGCGATCCGGTGCCCGGCCTCCAGCACCCGCAGCTGCTCCAGCGACTCCAGCTGCTCCAGCGCGCCGGCCGGCATGGCCGCGAACCGGCGCAGGAAGCCGGCGTGGTAGGCGTAGATGCCGATATGCCGCAACCAGTGACCGCCGGCCGGCAGCACGCCGGGGTCCCTGGCGAAGGCATCGCGCGGCCAGGGCACCGGCGCGCGGCTGAAATACAGGGCATCGCCATTGGCTGCACGCACCAGCTTGACGGCGTTCGGGTCGAACAGGACTTCCGCGGTGGCCACCGGTTCGGCCAGGGTCGCCATCGCCGCGCCGCTGGCGGCCAGGGTCGCGGCGACCTGGCGGATGCCGCTGGCGGGGGCGAACGGCTCGTCGCCCTGCAGGTTCACCACCAGGGTGCGGTCGTCCCAGCCGGCCAGGTCGGCACACTCGGCCAGCCGGTCGGTCCCCGAAGCATGGTCGGGCGATGTCATCGCCACCCGCACGCCGGCCTCGCCGGACACCGCGGCGGCCACCCGGTCGTCGTCGGTGGCCAGCCAGACCTCGCGCGCGCCCGCGGCCAGCGCGCGACGCGCGACGTGCAGCACCAGCGGCTCGCCACCCAGGGGACGCAGCGGCTTGCCCGGAAGCCGGCTGGCGGCGTAGCGGGCCGGCACGGCGACCACGAAATCCAGTTGCGACATGCGGCATCTCCAGTGGGTGCGGCCATTGTAGGAGCCCGGCCGGATGACGGGGTGGGGCCGCCACCGCGGGCCGGCGGCATCGACGCTCCAGGCCCGGCCGGCGCACCCGTGGCGGGGCGGCGCGCCTCCGCCTTGCAGCCTTCCCCGCGTGCCGGCCCGCGCCGGCCGCCCGCGCTCAGGCCTGTCGCGGGCGTGGGCCCAGCCGCGCCAGCAGCGCCACCCAGAACGCGGCCGGGAGCTCCGCGTCCACCGGCACCGCGTGGCAGCGCGCGTCGGCGAACGGCGCGCATTTGACCGCGTCCTTCTCGGTCATCAGCACCGGGAGGTCGTTGCCGAAGTCCAGGTCCGCCGGTTGGTAGGCATGGTGGTCGGCGAAGGCATGCGGGACCACCCCGATCCCGGCCGCACGCAGGGTGTCGAAGAACCGCGCGGGGTTGCCGATGCCGGCCACCGCGTGCACCCGCAGTCCGGCGAACGCCGACAGCGGCCGCGGACGGCCACCGGCCAGCGGCAGCACCAGCCGGGTGCGCAGGTGCATGGGCCATTCGCCGAAGCCGGTCTCGCACGGAACGCTGGCGCTGGCCGCACGCCCGGTGCCCGGGGCCACCACCGCCGGCGTGCCGTGGCCGAGGTTGACGACCCGGAAATCGCAGGTGCGGCCGCGCACCGCCGGTTCGCGGAGCGGACCGGCCGGCAGCATCCGCCCGTTGCCGTAGCGGCGGGCGCCGTCGATCACCTCGATCTCGATGTCGCGTTCGAGCCGGTAGTGCTGCAGGCCGTCGTCGCAGACCACCACGTCGCAGCCGGACTGGACCAGCGCGCGGGCTGCGGCCGCGCGGTCGCGGTCCACCCGGACCGGCACGGCCGCCCGGCGGGCGATCAGCACCGGCTCGTCGCCACCCTGCTCCACCGGCGTCTCCGGCAGCACCCAGCGCGGCGCGTTGTCGGCGCGGCCGTAGCCCCGGCTGGCGACGCCGGGGCGCCAGCCCTCCTCGCGCAGGCGCTGGACCAGGGCCAGGGTCAGCGGCGTCTTGCCGGCGCCGCCGGCGGCCAGGTTGCCGACCACGATCACCGGCACCTGGACCCCGTGTCGACGCAGCACCCCGGCCCGGTAAAGCCGTCGCCGGGCGGCGACCGCGGCGGCGTAGACCGGCGCCAGGATCCTGGCCGGCCACGGCACGGTCGCATCACCGAACCACCAGGCCGGCGTCTTCGGGGCGCCGCGGCTCATCGCGCCCTCCGCGGTGCTGCGCCAATGCCCGGCGCGCGCGCGCCGGTCCGGTCCCGGGTGGCACGCATCAGGCGCGTTCCCGGAACTGGGCGCTGTGCAGGTGGGCATACAGCCCGCCGGCGGCCAGCAGCCGCGCGTGCGTGCCCTGCTCCACGATGCGGCCCTGGTCCAGCACCAGCACCTGGTCTGCGTGCTCGATGGTGGACAGGCGGTGGGCGATGACCAGGGTGGTGCGCTCGGGCATCAGCCGCTTGAGCGCGTCCTGCACCAGGCGCTCGGATTCGTTGTCCAGCGCCGCGGTGGCCTCGTCCAGGATCAGGATCGGCGCATCGCGCAGGATCGCCCGGGCGATCGCCAGGCGCTGGCGCTGGCCGCCGGACAGCAGCGCGCCGTTCTCGCCGATCGGCGTGTCCAGGCCCTGCGGCAGGCGTTCGATGAACTCCCAGGCGTTGGCCGCCTCGGCCGCGGCGCGGATCGCGTCGCGTCCGGCGTCGGACCCGTAGGCGATGTTGGCGGCGATGGTATCGTCGAACAGCATCACCTTCTGCCCCACCAGGGCGATCTGCCGGCGCAGGTCGGCCATGCGGTACTGGTCCAGCTCCACCCCGTCCAGGGTGATGCGCCCGCCGCTGGGTTCGTAGAAGCGCGGCACCAGCCGCACCAGG
>JBQGEI010000378.1:0-2310 GCA_052039535.1 Pseudoxanthomonas sp. | reverse complement strand
ACCACCGCGATGGTGACCTCGTCGACCGGGTTGACGGTGGCGTCGACCGCGTCCTCCCACTCCGACAGGTCGGCCGGGCGCGGCGGCTGCAGGCGCAGCCGCTCGGCCACCAGCGCGTCCAGGCCCTGGTGGTTGAATTCCAGCGGCAGCTTGTAGAGCACGTCCACGTCCTGCACCGAGATCACCGCGCGCTCGGGCACGTTGGTGAACAGCGCGATCTTGCGGCGCTCGCCGTCCGGCAAGGGCTGCTCGGAGCGGCACAGCAGCACGTCCGGCTGGATGCCGATCGAACGCAGTTCCTTGACCGAGTGCTGGGTCGGCTTGGTCTTGAGCTCGCCGGCCGCGGCGATCCATGGCACCAGGGTGAGGTGCATGAACAGCGCCTTGTCCGGCCCGCGTTCGGCCCGGATCTGGCGGATCGCCTCAAGGAACGGCAGCGACTCGATGTCGCCCACGGTACCGCCGATCTCCACCAGGCCCACGTCGTAGCCTTCGGTGGCCTCGTCGATGCAGCGCTTGATCTCGTCGGTGATGTGCGGGATCACCTGCACGGTCGCGCCGAGGTAGTCGCCGCGGCGTTCCTTGCGGATCACCGCCTCGTAGATCCGGCCGGTGGTGACCGAGTTCTTGCGGCTCAGGCGCGTGCGCACGAAGCGCTCGTAGTGGCCCAGGTCCAGGTCGGTCTCGGCCCCGTCGTCGGTGACGTAGACCTCGCCGTGCTGGAACGGGCTCATGGTGCCCGGATCCACGTTGATGTACGGGTCCAGCTTCATCATCGTGACCTTCAGGCCACGGGTCTCGAGGATGGACGCAAGCGAAGCGGCGGCGATGCCCTTGCCGAGCGAGGACACCACGCCGCCGGTAACGAATATGAGGGGAGTCATTAGCGGGGCTCCGGAAAGCCGTAGTCTACCGGCTGGACCGCACAAGCCCAAGCCGCCGGGCAGCGGGACGAACGCCCCGCACCCATGAAAAAGCCCGCCAGGCATGGCCCGGCGGGCTCTGGAAGCAACGACCGGCCGGGTCAGCGGCGCGGCTTCTCTTCCTCTTCCTCGCGCTGCGGGCGCGCCTTGCTGCGGGGGTCCTGGCCGGACCGCGCAGCCTCGCGGCGCTGGGCACGCTCGGCGGCCTCGGCGTTGTCACGGGCCTCCTGGGCCTTGTGCTCGGCCAGTGCGCCCTGGCGCTCGCGCTGCGGTGCGTTCTGGCCCTCCTGTGCCAGCACCGGGATGGCGGCGGCCACGGCGACCACGGCCGCCACGGCGCTCCAGATCAGGCGTCGGTTCATGGGAGGTACTCCTGCTGCGGGGGGATCTGCGGCTCAGGCCGCGCCACCGTTATACCCGGCGGCGGCCCGCGCGGCCCTGAACGGCAGCCCCGACACCCCGGACGAGCGTGCAAAAACGGCAGCCAGGCCGCACACTTGCGCGTCTTTTCCGCGTCACCCGAAGGTTCCATGAGCAGCCGCTACAACGCCGCCGACATCGAAGTCCTGTCAGGCCTGGACCCGGTCAAGCGCCGGCCGGGCATGTACACCGACACCTCCCGCCCCAACCACCTGGCGCAGGAGGTGATCGACAACGCGGTCGACGAGGCCCTGGCCGGGCACGCGCGCAGCGTCGAGGTCACCCTGTACCGCGACGGCAGCTGCGAGGTGTCCGACGACGGCCGCGGCATGCCGGTGGACATCCACCCCGAGGAGAAGATCCCCGGCGTGGAGCTGATCCTGACCCGGCTGCACGCCGGCGGAAAGTTCAGCAACAAGAACTACACCTTCTCCGGCGGCCTGCACGGCGTGGGCGTGAGCGTGGTCAACGCGCTGTCCACCCTGGTCGAGGTGCGGATCCGCCGCGAGGGCGCCGAGCACCTGATCACCTTCCGCGACGGCGACCGCGCCACCCCGCTGGAGGTGGTCGGTACGGTGGGGAAGAAGAACACCGGCACCAAGGTGCGGTTCTGGCCCGACCCGAAGTACTTCGACAGCCCGAAGATCAACGTCCGTGCGCTGCGCCACCTGCTGCGCGCCAAGGCCGTGCTGTGCCCGGGGCTGACCGTGGTGCTCACCGAGGAGGCCACCGGCGAGCGCGACACCTGGTACTTCGAGGACGGCCTGCGCGACTACCTCAAGGGGGAGCTGGCCGGCCGCGAGCTGCTGCCGGCGGAGCTTTTCAGTGGCGCGCTGAGGAAGGAATCGGAGGTGGTGGACTGGGCCGTGGCCTGGATCCCGGAAGGGGACCTGGTGCAGGAGAGCTACGTCAACCTGATTCCCACCGCCCAGCACGGCACCCACGTCAACGGCCTGCGCTCGGGGCT
>JBQGEI010000377.1:0-2597 GCA_052039535.1 Pseudoxanthomonas sp. | reverse complement strand
CAGCGACTGCTGGTACAGGGTGTGCAGCATGGCGTGGCCGGTGCGGTCGGCCGCCGCGCAGGTGCGCTGTGCCGACGGACCTTCGCCGTACTTGGTCGTCATGCCGCCGAACGGACGCTGGTAGATCTTGCCGTCCTCGGTACGGGAGAACGGCACCCCGTAGTGCTCCAGTTCGATGATGGCCGGGATGGCTTCGCGGCACATGTACTCGATCGCGTCCTGGTCGCCCAGCCAGTCCGAACCCTTGATGGTGTCGTAGAAGTGGTAGCGCCAGTCATCCTCGCCCATGTTGCCGAGCGCGGCGGAAATACCGCCCTGCGCGGCCACGGTGTGCGAGCGGGTCGGGAATACCTTGGTCAGGCACACCGTCTGCAGGCCCTTCTGGGCCAGGCCGAAGGTGGCGCGAAGGCCGGCACCGCCGGCGCCGACGACGACCATGTCGTACTTGTGTTCGGTGATCTTGTAGGCGGACATCGAATGTGTTTCCTTTGCGCGCTCAACCGGCCAGCGCGATGCGGGCCACGGCGAAGATGCTGACGATCGCGCCCAGCACCGCGATGAACTTGACGCTGACCTGCAGCGCCAGGGCGAGCAGCGAGTTGTGCACGTAGTCCTCCAGCACCACCTGCAGGCCCAGCTGCGCGTGCCAGAAGGTGGCCACCAGGAAGCCGACCAGCAGGATCGCGTTCCAGGGCCGGGAGACCGCATCGGTGGCGGCAAGGTAGTCGGCTCCGACCAGGCTGACCACGAACCATACGAACCACAGGCCGAGGAATACCAGCGCGGTGGCCGTCAGCCGCTGGTGCACGAAATGCTCGGTGCCGGTCTTGGCCGTGCCGAGACCGCGCACGTTCTTCAACGGCGTGCGGAAACGGCTCATGCGGCACCTCCGTTCAGCGCCAGGGCGCATACGATCGCGGTGATCACCAGGCTGCCGATGATCGACAGCCAGCTGTTGCGGACGAACGCACCGATGCTGTAGCCGTGAGCGAAGTCCTGGACGATGTGGCGAATGCCGTTGAGCAGGTGGTAGGCGAATGCCCAGGTCCACCCGAACAGGAACAGCTTGCCGTACCAGGCGCCGGCATGGGCGGTGAACGACGCCCATGCCTCCGGACCGACCATCAGCGCGAGCAGGCCTCCAGCGAGCAGAAGGGCGCCGCCGGCCAGCACGATGCCCGTGGCGCGGTGGAGGATGGAGGTCACCATCTGGACCTGCCAGCGGTACACCTGCAGGTGGGGTGACAGGGGGCGTTCGCGGGTGCTCATTCGCTGGCTCGTCGTCTCGGCTGTGCGGGATTGGACCCGCGTGGCTCGGCGCGCGCAATCGATCAAAAATCGATGCAGCGCCCGTTTTTTTCCCAATCCCCGTAGCGGGTCGGCTCCGGACCCTCACGCCCGCCGACTTCGCGCGGCGGGGTCTTGCCAGGGTCCTGGCCAGGGGCCGGAGCGGCCTGCGGCTGCTCTCCGGGCTCTGGCACCACGGGGTGATGACCTATCATGGGACTCCTTGCAATGCACAAAATTTTAAGCCGGGGTTAACGTGCCTGACAACCAGCCCCTTGCAACCCCCTTGAATCAAGGGAACTTTTTCAACCTGGACGGCGGCTCGGTGCTGGCCCTGGATGGCCCGGACGCGGTCGCTTTCGCACATGCGCAGTTTGCCAGCGATGTCGCGCGGCTGGGTGTTTCACACTGGCAATGGAGCGTTTGGCTGAACCCCAAGGGCCGGGTGATCGTCGTGTTCGCGCTGGTGCGGACCGCCGAGCAGTCACTGCGGCTGGTCCTGCCGGACGCCGGCGCTGACGCCCTGGGGGATGCCCTGCGCCGGTTTGTGTTCCGGCGCAAGCTGACCCTCGCCCCGCGTCCCGACCTGCACCTGGCGGGCGCCTTCGCGGCTCCGGCGGAGGCAGTCGGCGCGAGGGCCGCCGGGGACGAGGACGCGGCCGCCGGTATCGAGCTGGATCTGGGGGTTGCGGGAGCACCACGGACCCTGCGGATCGCCCGCACTGCGGCAGCCAGCGACCCGGTGGCCGTCGAGTCGTGGGCGGCCGCCGACCTGCGCGCCGGCCTGCCGCGACTGCCAGAGGCCCAGTGCGAGCAGTGGACGCCCCAGCAACTGGGACTGGAGCGCCTGGATGCCTACAGCGTCAGCAAGGGCTGCTACCCCGGCCAGGAGATCGTTGCGCGGACGCACTTCCTCGGAAAGGCCAAGCGCGAGCTGCTGCTGTTGCAGGTGACCGGGGCCACGGCCGCCGGAGCCGAGGTGATGCAGGACGGACGCGCGGCGGGCAGCGTGGTGTCGGCCGCTGGACAGGCACCGAGGCTGGCCCTGGCCGTCCTCCCGCTGGAGCGCCCCGCGTCGCCCTTGGTCGTGGATGGCCTGGCTGCCACGACCGTGCCGTTCGTGACGGGCCTGGCGCGCTGAGCGACCGGCCGACCTACCCGGGCTGCATCCGGTCCCCGGTGGCGGGATCGAAGAAATGGATCCTGGCCGGATCCGGGCGCAGCCGGATCTGCTCTCCCGGGGACGGCAGGCCATGCGGCGGCAGGCGTGCGACCAGTGCCTGTCCGCCGAAATCCAGGTGCAGGTAGGC
>JBQGEI010000376.1:0-10301 GCA_052039535.1 Pseudoxanthomonas sp. | reverse complement strand
CCGATGCGGGTGAACGCATCGATCGCCTGGTCCAGGTGCGCGCGGGTGTGCGCGGCGCTGATCTGGGTGCGGATGCGGGCCTGGCCCTTGGGCACCACCGGGAAGAAGAAGCCGATCGCGTAGATGCCTTCTTCCAGCAGGCGCGTGGCGAAGCGCTGCGCCAGCGGCGCGTCGTACAGCATCACCGGACAGATCGGGTGCACGCCGGGCTTGATGTCGAAGCCGGCGGCGGTCATGCGCTCGCGGAAGTAGGCGGTGTTCTCCTGCAGCCGCGTGCGCAGCTCGCCGGCGGCGGCCAGCATCTCGAATGCCCGGGTCCCGGCGGCGACCACGTGCGGCGGCAGCGAGTTGGAGAACAGGTAGGGGCGCGAGCGCTGGCGCAGCAGTTCGACCACGTCCTTCCTCGCGGTGGTGAAGCCGCCCAGGGCCCCGCCCATGGCCTTGCCCAGCGTGCCGGTGAAGATGTCGATCCTGTCCATCACGCCCTTGACCTCGGCCGAGCCACGGCCGGTGGCGCCGAGGAAGCCGGTGGCGTGGCATTCGTCGATGTGGACCAGGGCGTCGTACTTCTTCGCCAGCTCGGTGATCTGGTCCAGCGGGGCGATGAAGCCGTCCATCGAGAACACCCCGTCGGTGGTGATCATGATCGTGCGCGCACCATCAGCGCGGGCCTGCTGCAGCTGCTTTTCCAGGTCGGCCATGTCGCAGTTGGCGTAGCGGTAGCGCCTGGCCTTGCACAGGCGCACGCCGTCGATGATCGATGCGTGGTTGAGCGCGTCGGAGATGATCGCGTCGTTCTCGTCCAGCAGCGGCTCGAACAGGCCGCCGTTGGCGTCGAAGCAGGCCGCGTAGAGGATGGTGTCCTCGGTGCCGAAGAACTCGGCAATCCTCGCCTCCAGCTGCTTGTGCAGGTCCTGGGTGCCGCAGATGAAGCGCACCGAGGCCATGCCGAAGCCGTGGCTGTCCAGCGCCTGGCGCGCGGCGGCGATGATGTCGGGGTGGTCGGCCAGGCCCAGGTAGTTGTTGGCGCAGAAGTTCAGCACCCGGCGCCCGTCGGCCAGCTCGATCTGCGCCGACTGCGGAGTGGTGATCACCCGCTCGGCCTTGAACAGGCCCTGTTCGCGGAGGTCCGCCAGTTGCGAGGCATAGCGGGCGAGGGCGGCGTCGGACATGGCAAAGCCTTAACGTGGAAGGAAAAAGCGATTCTACCCGGCGGCGCCCGGCTGGCCGGGCGTCATGCGCATCAGGCATAAGAAGCGTGTCCTAATTCATTTCCCGCGGTGAACCTGAATAGGGAGTATTTTCCCTGCAACGGCCGCCCCGGCCCCACACGGGATACCTCCATGCACCTTCGTCCGCACACGCGCCACCGTCGTCCCGTACGCGCCTGGCTTGCCGGAGCCATCGCCCTCGCGCTGGCCGGCCCGGCCTTCGCCCAGGCGACCCCCACGGTGGAGGAACTGGCCCAGTGGCTGCAGGCCCTGGAAGCACGGCTGGGCGGCAGCAGCGCCGCTGTCGACGGCCAGGCCCTGGACCTGCAGGCGGTGGACCAGCGCCTGCGTGCGCTGGAGCGCAACCTGGAGCTCCAGGAAGAGGCGCGCACGGCCCGGGAGAAGGCGGCACCGGTGGTCGGCGTCTCGGACAAGGGCGCGGCACTGCGCTCCGGCGATGGCGCCTACGAGCTGCGGTTCCGCGGCCTGCTGCAAGGCGACGGACGCTTCTTCACCGGTGGCGAGCCCGCGGGCGCCAACGACACCTTCCTGCTGCGCACCGCGCGGCCGATCTTCGAAGGCACCCTCGGCAAGTGGGTGGGCTACCGCTTCACCCCCGAGTTCGCTGGCGACAGCGCCAGCATCGTCGACGCCTATGCCGACCTGAAGTTCTCCCCGGCGGCGACCGTGCGGGTCGGCAAGTTCACCTCGCCGGTGGGCCTGGAGCGGCTGCAGTCCTCCTCGGCGCTGTCGGACATCGAGCGCGCGCTGGTCAGCGAACTGCTGCCCAACCGCGACATCGGCGTGCAGCTGCAGGGCGATGTAGCCGGCGGCAAGGTTTCCTACGCCCTGGGCGTGTTCAACGGCGCGGTCGACGGCCGCGACGCGGCGACCACCAATCCGGACAACCGCTTCGAATATGCCGGAAGGCTGTTCGTGGAGCCGCTCAAGGGCAGCGACAGCGCCTGGTCCGGGCTGGGCCTGGGGATCGGCGCCAGCGTCGGCGACGTGGAAGGTGGCGGCAACAACGCGCTGGCGCGCTACCGCAGCGCCGGACAGCAGCAGTTCTTCGGCTACCGCGGCGCGGTGGAGGCCGATGGCCGGCGCACCCGCTGGTCGCCGCAGGGGTACTTCTACCGCAACGGCTTCGGCCTGCTGGCCGAGTACGCTGTCTCCCGCCAGGAAGTCCGCGTGGGCGGGACCGTCGCGGACCTGGAGCACACCGCGTGGCAGGCCACCGCCAGCTGGGTGCTGACCGGCGAGGACGCCAGCTACCGCGGCGTGACCCCGGCGCGCCCGTTCGCTCCCGGCAGGGACGGCTGGGGCGCGTGGGAACTGGTCGCCCGCTACGGCGAGCTGGAGGTGGACGACGCGGCCTTCCCGCTGTACGCCGATCCGGCCGCCTCCGCGCGCCACGCCGGTTCCTGGGTCGCCGGCGTCAACTGGTACCTCAACTCCAACCTCAAGCTGGTGCTGAACTACCTGCACACCGGCTTCGAGGGCGGCGCGGCCGGTGGCGCCGACCGCGAGGACGAGAAAGCCGTGTTCACCCGCCTGCAGGTCGCGTTCTGAGCCACCCCCACCCAACCGGAGCCTTCCCCATGAACATCCTCCGCCGTTCGCTTCCCGCGCTGGCCGTGGTCTTCGGACTGACCCTGGCCGCTGGCGCCCTGGCCCGGGACGTGAGCCTGCTCAACGTGTCCTACGACCCGACCCGCGAGCTGTATCGCGAGTTCAACACCGCCTTCGCCGCGCACTGGCAGCAGGCCAGGGGGCAGAAGGTCTCGATCGAGACCTCCCACGGTGGCTCGGGCAAGCAGGCCCGTGCGGTGATCGACGGCCTGGAGGCCGACGTGGTCACCCTGGCGCTGGCGTACGACATCGACTCGGTGGCCGAGCGCAAGCTGATCGCGCCGGACTGGCAGAAGCGCCTGCCGCAGAACAGCGCGCCGTACACCTCCACCATCGTGTTCCTGGTGCGCAAGGGAAACCCGAAGGGCATCAAGGACTGGCCGGACCTGCTGCGTTCCAATGTCTCGGTGGTGACGCCCAACCCGAAGACCTCCGGCGGCGCGCGCTGGAACTACCTGGCGGCCTGGGCCTTCGCCAGCCGGATCTTCAAGGGTGACGAGGCCAAGGTCCGCAACTTCATGACCGCCCTGTTCCGCAACGTGCCGGTGCTGGACACCGGCGCCCGGGGCGCCACCACCACCTTCGTCCAGCGCGGCATCGGCGACGTGTTGCTGGCCTGGGAGAACGAGGCGTTCCTGTCGATCGAGGAGCTGGGCCCGGACAAGTTCGACATCGTGGTGCCGTCGCTGTCGATCCTGGCCGAGCCGCCGGTGGCGCTGGTGGACCGCAATGTCGAGCGCCACGGCACGCGCGAGGTCGCCCAGGCGTACCTGGAGTTCCTGTATTCGCCGGAAGGCCAGCGCATCGCCGCCAGGCACTACTACCGGCCGCGCCATCCGCAGCACGCCGAGCCGGCGGACGTGGCCCGCTTCCCGAAAGTGGAGCTGGTGACCATCGACGGTGCCTTCGGCTCATGGGCCCAGGCGCAGAAACGGCACTTCGCCGACGGCGGCGAGTTCGACCAGATCCTGGCCAACAGGAAGTGATCCACCGGCCCGGGACGCAACGCGTCCCGGGCCGGTGCTGTTACCGCGCGGGCGGGCCCTCCGGTTACCGACGAAGCAATGACCACATCCAGCCTTCCCGATTCCTTTGCGCCGCCTGCGGGCGGCGTGCCCGTATCCGGCCGCCGGCGCCGGGTCATGCCCGGGTTCGGGTTGAGCCTGGGCTATACGGTGAGCTGGCTCAGCCTGATCGTGCTGATCCCGCTGGCCGGCGTGTTCGTCCATTCGGCCGAGCTGGGATGGGGCGGGCTGTGGCGCATCTGGTCCGAGCCGCGGGTGCTGTCGGCGCTGAAGGTCAGCTTCGGCACCGCGCTGGCGGCGGCGGGGTTCAACGCGGTGATGGGCACCCTGGTGGCATGGGTCCTGGTGCGCTACCGGTTCCCGGGCCGGCGCCTGTTCGACGCCATGATCGACCTTCCCTTCGCGCTGCCGACCGCGGTGGCGGGCATCGCCCTGACCGCGCTCTACGGGCCCAACGGCTGGCTGGGGCAGTGGCTGGAGGCGGTCGGGATCAAGGTGGCCTACACCCCGCTGGGCATCACCGTGGCGCTGGTGTTCATCGGCCTGCCGTTCGTGGTGCGGGTGGTGCAGCCGGTGCTGGCCGAGGCCGAGCGCGAGCTGGAGGAGGCCGCCGCCACGCTGGGCGCCGGCCGCTGGAACACGGTGTGGAAGGTGGTGCTGCCGGCGGTGTGGCCGGCGGTGCTGGCCGGCTTCGCCCTGGCGTTCGCGCGCGGGGTGGGCGAGTACGGCTCGGTGATCTTCATCGCCGGCAACATCCCGATGGCCTCTGAAATCGCGCCGCTGCTGATCACCATCAAGCTGGAGGAGTTCGACTACGCCGGGGCCACGGCCATCGCGGTGGCGATGCTGCTGCTGTCCTTCGCGCTGCTGCTGGTGATCAACCTGCTGCAGGCACGGCTGGCTGCCCGCCGGGGAGCGCGCTGATGGCCGTCCCGCCGGGGGGCACCGCCCAGGCCGTGTTGGCGATCGATCCACGGGCATTGCCGATGGATGCCACCTCCACCTCCACCCGCCCCCAACGGCCGTCCTCGCCTACCAGCGAGCCGCGCTGGGTGCAGTGGCTGCTCATCGGCGGGGCGATCGGCTTCCTGCTGGCGTTCCTGCTGCTGCCGCTGGTGCTGGTGTTCGCCGAGGCGCTGCGGGGCGGCCTGGGCGCCTTCATGGCGGCCGTCAGCGATCCGGACGCACTGGCCGCGATCCGGCTGACCCTGCTGGTCACCGCGGTCACGGTGCCGCTCAACCTGGTGTTCGGCGTCGCCGCCGCATGGCTGGTCAGCAAGCACGAGTTCCGCGGCAAGGGTGTGCTGGTCACCCTGATCGACCTGCCGTTCGCGGTCTCGCCGGTGGTGGCCGGCATGCTGTTCATCCTCATCTTCGGGGCGCACGGCTGGGCCTGGCCGCTGATCGACGAAGGCGTGCGCCTGTCCCTGCCGCTGCTGGGCGAGGTGCACCTGCAGCTGCCGCGGATCGTGTTCGCGCTGCCGGGCATCGTGCTGGCGACGGTGTTCGTCACCTTTCCGTTCATCGCCCGCGAACTGATGCCGCTGATGGAGCAGCAGGGCAGCGACGAGGAACTGGCGGCGCTGAGCCTGGGCGCAAGCGGCTGGCAGACATTCTGGCGGGTAACCCTGCCGAACATCCGCTGGGGCCTGCTCTACGGCGTGCTGCTGTGCGGCGCGCGCGCGATGGGGGAGTTCGGCGCGGTGTCGGTCGTATCCGGTCACATCCGCGGCCGGACCAACACGCTGCCGCTGCACGTGGAGATCCTCTACAACGAATACGCCTACAGCGCCGCATTCGCGGTTGCTTCGCTGCTGGCGCTCAGCGCGCTGGTGACCCTGGTGCTCAAGACCTGGCTGGAATGGCGGCACGGCGAATCGCTCGCCGCCGGCCATCGCCACTGAAGGACCTCCGATGAAGATCGACATCCAGAACCTGCACAAGCGTTTCGGCTCCTTCACCGCGCTGGACGACATCCAGCTGGAGATCCGGGAGGGCGAGCTGCTGGCCCTGCTCGGCCCTTCCGGCTCGGGCAAGACCACCCTGCTGCGGGTGATCGCAGGGCTGGAGCACGCCGACGGCGGGCGCATCCTGTTCGGCAGCGATGACGCCTCGCGGCTGTCGGTGCAGGAGCGGCGCGTGGGCTTCGTGTTCCAGCACTACGCCCTGTTCCGGCACATGACCGTGGCCGACAACATCGCCTTCGGGCTGAAGGTGCGGCGCGGCCGCGACCGCTGGCCGGCGGCGCGCATCGCCGGGCGGGTGGAGGAGCTGCTGTCGCTGGTGCAGCTGCAGGGCCTGGGCGGGCGCTACCCGACCCAGCTGTCCGGCGGCCAGCGCCAGCGCGTGGCCCTGGCCCGGGCGCTGGCGATCGAGCCGCGCGTGCTGCTGCTGGACGAGCCGTTCGGCGCGCTCGACGCCCAGGTCCGGCGTGACCTGCGCGCCTGGCTGCGCCAGCTGCACGTGCAGACCGGGCTGACCACCGTGTTCGTCACCCACGACCAGGAAGAGGCGCTGGAACTGGCCGACCGCGTGGCCATCCTCAACGGCGGGCGGATCGAACAGCTGGGGACCCCGGCGGAGGCCTACGACCGTCCGGCCAGTCCTTTCGTGTACTCGTTCGTGGGGGCGGTCAACCGCCTGCGCGGCCGGCGGCGAGGGGACCGCATCGAGGTCGGCGGGCTGCCGCTGCCGCCCGGCGGGCCGCTGCCGGCGGAAGAGGCGGCCGACCTGGACGTCTACGTACGTCCGGAGGACCTGCGCGTGGGCGAGGGCGGCTGGGATGCCGTGGTGGTCGATGCGCAGCGCAGCGGACCGCGGCTGCGGCTGCGGGCCCGGCTGGAGCAGGGACAGGGACAGGAGGTCGAGGTCGAACTGCCGGTGGACGCCCAGGCGGCGCACCCGCCGGGCAGCCGGGTCGGCCTGGTACCGGTGCGCTACGGCACCTTCCCGGGCTGAGCGTGCGGGGGCGGGAGGCGGGTAGGGACGCGGCAGGCCGCAGGTGAATGTTGCAATGCGGCAATAGTTGGATTAATTATTTGTGAAGCGTGACGCCTGTCCGGCCGCGCCCGCGCCGTCCCCCGCCACCCAGGAGAAGTCCATGAAGTCCATCAAGCTCGTCGCGTCGCTTGCCCTCGCCCTGTCCGCCGTTCCGTTCGCCGCCTTCGCGCAGGAAGAGGCCGAGTCGCCCTTCTCCTGGGAACTGACCGCGGTGTCGGACTACGTGTGGCGCGGCGTGTCCCAGAGCGACGAGAACCCGACCGGCCAGGCCGGCTTCACCTACACCTCCCCGGTCGGCGTGTACGCGGGCGTGTGGGCCTCGGGCGTCGATTTCGGTGGCAACAAGCCCGATTTCGAGGTTGACGGCTTCGTCGGCTACAACGTCGACTTCAGCGAGTCGGTCAATTTCGACATCATGCTCAACCGCTACGCCTACCCGGACGCGGGCGAGCTGAACTTCAACGAACTGATCACCACCACCACCTTCGCCGAGGCCTACAGCCTCACCGTGGCCTACACCGACGACTTCGGTGGCAGCGAGACCGACGCGTGGTACGTGGCCGGCGGCGCCAGCTTCGGCCTGCCGCAGGATTTCAGCCTGGACCTGGGCGTCGGCCGCAGCATGTTCGAGGACGAATACGGCGAGGACTACACCGACTGGAGCGTGGGCGTGTCGCGCAGCTGGGGCCCGGTCAGCGCCGCCCTGGCCTACATCGGCACCGACGGCAATGGCCGCGACGCCTTTGGCGAGCTGGCCGACAGCCGCGTGGTGCTGACCCTGAGCGTGGGCCAGTAACCGGTATCCACCGCGGGAAAGGAGAAAGGCGCCGCAAGGCGCCTTTCTCCGTCATGGACCCGGGCGTGCTCAGGTCCAGCTGAGCACGACTTTCCCGGCGCGCCCCTGCTCCATCAGGTCGAAGCCCTGCTGGAACTCGCTGGCCGGCAGCTGGTGGGTCAGCACCTTGCCCAGCGGGAAACCGGACAGCACCAGCTGGGTCATCTTGTACCAGGTCTCGTACATCTTGCGGCCGTAGATGCCCTGCACGGTGAGGCCCTTGAAGATGATCCGGTCCCAGTCGCAGCCGGCGCCCTTGGGCATGATCCCGAGCATGGCGATCTTGCCGCCCGGGTACATGCACTCGAGCATGTCGTTGAACGCGCGCGGGTTGCCGCTCATCTCCAGGCCCACGTCGAAGCCTTCCATGTGCAGGTCGGCCATCACCTCCTTGAGCGAGCTGTTGGCGACGTTGACCACGCGCGTGGCGCCCATGTCCGCGGCCAGCTTCAGGCGGTAGTCGTTGACGTCGGTGACCACGACGTTGCGCGCGCCGATGTGCTTGCAGATGCCGGCGGCGATGATGCCGATCGGGCCGGCGCCGGTGATCAGCACGTCCTCGCCGACCACGTCGAATTCCAGCGCGCAGTGCGCCGCGTTGCCGTAGGGGTCGAAGAAGGCGGCCAGCTCGGAGGGCACCGGGTCGGGGATCGGCCACAGGTTGGAGGCGGGCATGACGATGTATTCGGCGAAGGCGCCGTCCCGGTTCACGCCGATGCCCACGGTGTGCGGGCACAGGTGCGGGCGGCCGCCGCGGCAGTTGCGGCAGTGGCCGCAGACGATGTGCCCCTCGGCCGAGACGCGCTGGCCAACGCGGTAGCCGGACACGCCCGGGCCCAGCTCCTCGACCCGGCCGACGAACTCGTGCCCGACCACCAGGCCGGGCTTGATGGTCCGCTGGCTCCACTCGTCCCACAGGTAGATGTGCAGGTCGGTGCCGCAGATGGCGGTCTTTTCCACCCGCACCAGCACCTCGTTGGGACCCGGCTGGGGCACCGGTACCTGCTCCATCCAGATGCCCCTGGCGGCTTCGCGCTTGACCAGCGCCTTCATGGTTCGGGACATCGATGTGGCCTCGGCGGGAAAGGGGCGATTATATGTTGCCGTCGAAACCATGTCGGTGAGGGCGGTGCCTGCCCGGGAGGCGCCCGCCGCCAGCCCTGCCGAAAGTCATGGGCGGCGCGGCGGGCGGCGGGGCTAGAATCCTGGATCCTTTCGGTTGGAACTTTCGCCCATGCGCCTGCGCCCGCTCGCCGTCTCCGTCCTGGTTGCCCTCGTGGGCGCTCCCGCGGTCCACGCCGCCGAAGGCATGTGGGTGCCGCAGCAGCTGCCGGAGATTGCCGGTCCGCTGAAGAAGGCCGGTCTGGAGCTGGCGCCGGAACAGCTGGCGGACCTGACCGGCGACCCGATGGGCGCGGTCGTGGCCCTGGGCGGCTGCACCGCCAGCTTCGTCTCCCCGCAGGGCCTGGTGGTCACCAACCACCACTGCGCCTACGGCGCCATCCAGCTCAACTCCACCGCCGAGAAGAACCTGATCAAGGAGGGCTTCAACGCCCCGACCCCCGCCGACGAGCTCAGCGCCGGCCCGAACGCACGGGTGTTCGTGCTGGACGAGATCACCGACGTGACCGCCGAGGCGCGCGCCGCGATCGCCGCCGCCCCGGACGCGCTGGGTCGCACCCGGGCGCTGGAGGCCTTCGAGAAGAAGCTGATCGCCCAGTGCGAATCCGACCCCGGTTTCCGCTGCCGCCTGTACAGCTTCTCCGGCGGCAACACCTATCGCCTGTTCAAGAACCTCGAGATCCGCGACGTGCGCCTGGCGTACGCGCCCCCGGGCAGCGTCGGCAAGTACGGCGGCGACATCGACAACTGGATGTGGCCGCGCCACACCGGCGACTTCGCCTTCTACCGCGCCTACGTGGGCAAGGACGGCAAGCCGGCGGCGTTCTCACCGGACAACGTGCCCTACCAGCCCAGGCGCTTCCTGGAGATCGCCGACAAGCCGCTGGGCGCGGGCGACTTCGTGATGGTGGCCGGCTACCCCGGCTCGACCAACCGGTATGCGCTGGCGGCCGAGTTCGCCAGCACCGAGCAGTGGACCTACCCGGTGGTCGGTGGCCACTACGCGAAGCTGATCGAGCTGGTCGAGGCCGCCGGCCGCAAGGACCCGGACAT
Source organism: Pseudoxanthomonas sp. (assembly GCA_052039535.1). GTDB lineage: Bacteria > Pseudomonadota > Gammaproteobacteria > Xanthomonadales > Xanthomonadaceae > Pseudoxanthomonas. Next base: position 423 of record JBQGEI010000376.1, on the reverse strand, counting down.
CCAGGTCAGGTACGCCAGCACCATGGCCAGCTGGAACAACGTGCGCAAGAACTACGAGGGCCAGCTGGAAGGCTTCAGGCGCATCGACGCGGCGGGGCAGAAGCAGGCCGAGGAAGCCGCGGTGCTGGGCTGGCTCAAGGGCCAGGGCAGCAAGGGCCGCGAGGCGCTGAAGGCCCACGCGGCGCTGGTGAAGCTGCTGGAGCAAGGCCAGGCCACGCGCGAGCGCGACCTGGTGCTGGGCATGTTCAACAACACCGCCACCGTCGGCGCGGCCACCCAGCTGTACCGCCTGGCGGTGGAGAAGGCCAAGCCCGATGCCGAGCGCCAGTCCGGCTACCAGGAGCGCGACCTGCCGACCATCGAAGGCGCGATGAAGCAGCTGGAGCGCCGCTACGTGCCGGCCATGGACCGCCAGCTGCAGGC
>JBQGEI010000375.1:0-2026 GCA_052039535.1 Pseudoxanthomonas sp. | reverse complement strand
CACCAAGGCGCGCCTGGCCGAGGCCGCCCCGGAGAAGCCGGCGATGCCTGCGCCGGCGGTGCCGGCGGCCTCGAAGAAGCCGGTCAACCCGGTCAAGCTGGCCGCCGCGGAGAAGAAGGTCGGCGAGCTGGAAGCGCAACTGGCCGACCTGGACCGGGACCTGGCCGATCCGGCCAACATGGCCGATGCCGCCCGGTTGTCCGCCCTGGCCCAGGACCGCCAGGCCCTGGCCGCCAGGCTCGAGCAGGCCGAACAGGCCTGGCTGGAGATGCTGGACGGCTGAACGCCTGCTCGCCTATCCGGTGGCGAGCGTGTGCTGTCCCTGCGCCTGCAGCCAGGTGCGGAAGCGGCGTGCCGGTTCGCGCTCCGGGCGCGAGCGCAAGCGTGCCAGCCAGTAGCGGCCGAGCTCCACGGTGGCCGCGAACGGCTGCACCAGGCGGCCATCGGCACGTTCGGCCTCGAACATGCGCAGCGGCAGCAGGGCCACGCCCGCCCCGCTGGCCGCCGCAGCGGCCAGGGCCAGCGAGGAATCGAACACCGGGCCGCGTGCCTCCAGCCCCGGCGCCCCGGCCTGGCCCAGCCAGCGCACCCATTCGTCGCTGCGGTAGGAACGCAGCAACGGCACCGCCGCCAGGTCCTGCGGCACCCGCAACCGGCGCGCAAGCGCCGGGGCGCACAGCGGCGCGAACGGCGTCGCCAGCACCGGCGTGCAGGCCTGGCCCTGCCAGTCGCCGTCGCCGAAGCGGATCGCCAGGTCCAGGCCTTCGCTGGCCAGGTCGATGCGGTTGTTGTGGGTCTGCACGCGCAGCTCGATGTCCGCGTGCGCGGACTCGAAATCCGCCAGCCGGGGCAGCAGCCAGCCCGTGGCGAAGGTGGCCACCGCGCCGACGGTGAGCACCTCGCGGCCCTGTCCGCCCAGGAACCGTTCCACGCCGCCGGCGATGCGGTCGAAGGCGTCGCTGAGCACCGGGTACAGCGACGCGCCTTCCTCGGTCAGGGCCACGCCACGCGGGAGGCGGTGGAACAGGCTCACGCCCAGGCGCTGCTCCAGCGTGCGGATCTGGTGGCTGAGCGCGGCCTGGCTCACGCACAGTTCCAGCGCGGCGCGGGTGAGGTTCTGGTGGCGGGCGGCGGCCTCGAACGCGCGCAGCGCGTGGAGGGGAAGCGGAGGGCGGGGCATCACGGGGCGTCGGCACGGAGCAGCCGCGAGGCTACCGCACCGCGGCCCCCCTTGCAGGCCACGCCGGTGCTCCAAATCCGGCTCATGGCTGCCCCCGAAAGGACGCGTTGGTCAGGTGGCCGTGACGCTTTCCATAATCGGCGCACGATTCCCGTGGAGCCCCGGACATGACCGACCGACGCCGTTTCCTGCAGTGGACCGGGCTGGCCGCCGGCGCCCTGCTCACCCCGCCGCTGCTGGCGGCCACCGGCGGCGCGCCCGCGTCGCGGCCGTTCGCCGGCGCGCCGGACTTCGCCACCCTGGAGGCGGCCAGCGGCGGGCGGCTCGGGGTGGCCGTGCTGGATGCGCACGGCCGCTACCTCCACGGGCACCGCCCCGATGAGCGCTTCCCGATGTGCAGCACGTTCAAGGCGATGCTGGCCGCGGCGGTGCTGGCCGCAGCCGACCGCGGGGACCTGGATCCCGACCAGCGCGTGCCGGTCCGCGACGCTGACCTGGTGGACCATTCGCCGGTGGTGCGGCGCCACGCCGGCAAGGACCTCACCCTGCGCGACCTGTGCCGGGCGACGATGGTCACCAGCGACAACGCCGCCGCCAACCTGCTGCTGCGGCGCATTGGCGGGCCGCCGGCACTGACCGCGTTCCTGCGCGCGCACGGCGACCCGGTCACCCGCAGCGACCGCATGGAGCCGGAGATGAACCGGTTTACGCCCGGCGACCCGCGCGACACCACCAGCCCGCGGGCGATGGCGGCCAGCCTCGGCCGCTGCGTGCTGGGCCCGGTGCTTTCGCCGGCCTCGCGCGGCCAGCTCGCCGACTGGCTGATCGACAACGGCACCGGCGACG
>JBQGEI010000374.1:0-2549 GCA_052039535.1 Pseudoxanthomonas sp. | reverse complement strand
GGCGGCCGCAACGGCCGCCGCTCGGCGCCTGAGGCACGGCAGCAGCCCGGCCGCGACGCGGCGGCTCTGCTTCCCCTGCGGTGCGGAGTGCGCGACGGCGCCGCGCCCCACCGCTCCCCTCCGGCGTCTGACAGCGCTGTCTTATGGTCGCCCGCGGCCTGCGGTGTCAAACGCCGCGCCTGCTGGCCCGGGCCAGGTGCGGCAGTGGCGCGGGAAAGCCGCGTGGCTGCGTGTCGAGAAGCGCCACGCGCGCCGCGCGGGCACTGCGTTGCAGCAAAGTTGTGCGCGAAAACGTCGCAAAAAAGAAAGGTGCCGGACAAGCCGGCACCTTCGGGCAGCAGCGGGGGCAAGACACCCCCGGGACGGGATCGTTACTCGCCGCGTGGGCAGTCGACGATGTGCTTGGCCTCGCTGACCGCACCGACGGCCACGCGCGAGACCGACAGGGTGGTGGCCGCGTCGCTGTGGATGCGCGCCAGCACGCCCAGCGAGGACATGTCCGCGCCAGCCGCGGCCAGGCACTTGAGCGGCACGCCGACCGTGGTCCACTCGCCGGCCGGCAGCCCGGCCAGTGCCGGACCCAGCGCCACCGGCTTGCCGGTGCCGGCGCTGATGCCGATCTGGCCACCGGAGGCGAGCTGGTCCGCACGCAGGGTCAGCACCAGCAGCAGGTCGCCATTGGTCTCGCGGGTCAGGTCGACCGCCGGTTCGGCGTACACCGACACGCTGGCCGGGCCCTGGCCGGACCAGGTGAAGCGCCGTGCATCCTCCTGCCGCTGGTGGTCGACCGCGGTGACCACCAGGCTCTTGTCGTGCAGGCCCGCCGGCACCGTGGTGACCTGCGCGGTGTGGTTCTGGGCGTTCTCCACGCGCATGGTCAGGCCCGGGGCCAGCATCGCATTGGAGAAGTACACGCCCGGCGCCGCCTGCAAGCCCTCGATGCCAGAGTCTTCCGGCAGCGGATCCAGGTCGCCGCCACCGGCGTAGGTCAGGCCATGGCCGAACGGGAACAGCACCTTGTAGTCCGGCGAGCGCACGTTGCCCTCGGTCGCCTTGGCCGGCCAGGAGAAGCTCAGCTTGCCCTTGAAGTCGTGGGCGATGCTGCCGTCGGGCTTGCGCAGCAGCACGTCGGCCACGCCCGCGCCTTCCGAGCCCGGCAGCCAGGCCACCACGAAGGCGTCGGAGGCGTTGATCTCGCGGTTCATCCACAGCGGGCGCCCGGTGAGGAACACCGCCACCACCGGGATGCCCTCGGCCTTGAGCCGCTTGATCAGCTCCAGGTCGCGGTCGTCGCCCGGCTTGTAGAGCAGGTTGGCGATGTCGCCCTGGAACTCGGCGTAGGGCTCCTCGCCGAACACCACCACGGCCACGTCCGGCTTCTGCCGGTACTTGCCGTCCACCGACAGCTCGGCGCTGCCGCCGGCGGCCTTGGCCGCACGCTCCAGGCCCTGCCAGATCGAGTCGGCGTTCGGGAAGTCGGCGCGGGTGGTGCCGGTGCCCTGCCAGGTCAGCGTCCAGCCGCCGGCCTGCTTGGCCACGTTGTCGGCGCCGTCGCCGGCCACGAGGATGCGCTGCTTCGGCTGCAGCGGCAGCACGCCGCCCTGGTTCTTCAGCAGCACCAGCGACTCGCGCACCGCCTGGCGGGCGACCTCGCGGTGCTCCGGCGCACCCAGCAGCTCGAACTTGCCGCCCAGGGCGCGCGCCGAAGGCTTGGGCGCGTCGAACAGGCCCATCAGGAACTTGACCCGCAGGATGCGGCGCACCGCGTCGTCCAGGCGCTCCATGGCCAGGGTGCCGTCACGCGCGGCGGCCAGGGTGGTCTCGTAGATGCCCTTCCAGCTGTCCGGCGCCATCGCCATGTCCAGGCCGGCGGTGAAGGTGGCGGGGCAGTTGTCGTTGCTGCAGCCCGGGATCTGGCCGTGGCCGTTCCAGTCGCCGACGACGAAGCCGTTGAAGTTCATGTGCCCCTTCAGCACGTCGGTCAGCAGCGGCTTGTGGCCGTGCAGCTTGGTGCCATGGAAGCTGTTGAACGAGGCCATCACCGACTGCGCGCCGGCCGCGATCGCGGTGACGTAACCGGCGGCATGGATGTCGCGCAGCTCCGCCTCGCTGACCTGGGTGTCGCCCTGGTCGCGGCCACCAGTGGTGCCGCCGTCGCCAAGGAAGTGCTTGACCGAGACCATCACCCGGCGGTCGCCGAGGAAGCCAGGCTCGCCAGGCTTGCCCTGCAGGCCCTCGACCATGGCGCGCGCGAAGCTGGCCACCAGCTCGGGGTTTTCCGAATAGCCCTCGTAGGCGCGGCCCCAGCGCACGTCCTGCGGCACCGCCACGGTCGGGGCGAAGGTCCACTCCATGCCGGTGGTGCGGGTCTCCTGCGCGGTGATCTCGCCGATCCTGCGCTGCAGCTCGACGTTGCGGGTCGCGCCCAGGCCCACGTTGTGCGGGAACAGCGTCGCGCCGACCACGTTGCTCTGGCCGTGCATCGCGTCGATGCCCCAGATCACCGGGATCGCCTTGCCGCCGCCGGAGGTGTCCATCGACGCTTCCCA
>JBQGEI010000373.1:0-11047 GCA_052039535.1 Pseudoxanthomonas sp. | reverse complement strand
GGCGTAGACCATCGAGCTGTAGCCGAACAGGCGCTTGCCCGAATAGGTCGAGACGATCTCCGAGAACACGCCGAACAGCGGCAGGATCAGGATGTAGACCTCCGGGTGGCCCCAGATCCAGATCAGGTTCACGTACATCATCGGGTTGCCGCCCAGGTCGTTCGTGAAGAAGTTGGTCCCCACGTAACGGTCCAGGGTGAGCAGGGCCAGCACCGCGGTCAGCACCGGGAAGCTCACCACGATCAGCACGTTGGTGCACAGCGCGGTCCAGGTGAACACCGGCATCTTCATCAGTGTCATGCCCGGCGCGCGCATCTTGACGATGGTCACCAGCAGGTTCACGCCGGACAGCAATGTGCCCACGCCTGCTATCTGCAGCGCCCAGATGTAGTAGTCCATACCCACGTCGGGGCTGTAGTCGATGCCCGAAAGCGGCGGGTAGGCCAGCCAGCCGGTCTTGGCGAACTCGCCCACGAACAGCGACACCATGACCAGGCCCGCGCCCGCCGTGGTCATCCAGAAGCTGAAGTTGTTGAGGAACGGGAATGCGACGTCGCGGGTGCCGATCTGCAGCGGCACCAGGTAGTTCATCAGGCCGGTGACCAGGGGCATGGCCACGAAGAAGATCATGATCACGCCGTGGGCGGTGAACACCTGGTCGTAGTGGTGCGGTGGCAGGTAGCCCAGGTTGTCACCGAAGGCCATGGCCTGCTGCATGCGCATCATCAGCGCGTCGGCGAAGCCGCGCAGCAGCATCACCAGGCCCAGCACCATGTACATGATGCCGATCTTCTTGTGATCGATGCTGGTGAACCAGTCGCGCCACAGGGTGCCCCAGAGCTTGTACTTGGTGATCAGCGCGACCACGGCCAGGCCGGCGACGCAGGTGCCGATGAAGGCCGACAGGATCACCGGGTCGTGCAACGGGAACGATTCCCAGCCCAGGTAGCCGGTCAGCGGGTTGTACGGGGCGGAGGTGGAATGCGGGGAGGACATGTTTCTGGACTTCCGTCGTCAGGCCGGCGTCCCGCGGGGCGGGGCGCCGTCAAACCGCTCAGGGAGCGGAGCGGGAGAGGGTGGTGGCCAGGCCGGGGGCGGGGGCGTCACCGGCGGCGCACATGGACGACTGCACGTAGAGGCCGCCGCGCACGTCGCCGCGGGTGCGTGCCTCCAGGCCTTCCATGCGGGTGCGGCCGGGGCCGTTGCCGGCGTCGATGGCCATCATCTCGTGCATGCACATCTGGCGCGGGTCCACGCAACGGTTGAGCACGGCGCCGTACAGGGCCGGGTCGACCGAGCCGAAATGGTGCACCGGCTCGCTGGAGCTGGGCTTCTCCAGCTCCAGGTAGGAATCACGGCCCAGCGCCTGGCCGCTGTCGCGGACCCTGCCGACCCACTGCTCGAACCCCGACTGGTCCAGCGCGTGGAACGCGAAGCGCATGCCGGAGAACCCGGCGCCGCTGTAGTTGGACGACAGGCCCTCGTACTGGCCTTCGGTCCCGATGACCGCGTGCAGCTCGGTCTGCATGCCGGGCATGGTGTAGATCATGCCCGCCAGCGCCGGTACGTAGAACGCGTTCATCACGGTGGAGGAGGTGAGCTTGAAATGGATCGGGCGGTCCACCGGTGCCGCCAGCTCGTTCACCGTCGCTATGCCCTGCTCGGGATAGATGAACAGCCACTTCCAGTCCAGCGAGACCACTTCCACCACCAGCGGCTCCACGCCTTCGGGCACCGGCTTGCCCTCGGCGATGCGGTCCAGCGGGCGGTACGGGTCCAGGGTGTGGGTGCTGATCCAGGTCACCGCGCCGAGGGCGATGATGATCAGCAAGGGCGCCGACCACACCACCAGCTCCAGCTGCAGGGAGTGGTCCCAGTCCGGCTTGTAGGTGGCCTTGGTGTTCGAGGCCCGGTAGCGCCAGGCGAAGAACAGGGTAAGGGCGATCACCGGGACGATGATGATCAGCATCAGCACCGTGGCGATGATGATCAGGTTGCCCTGCTGCCTGGCCACGTCGCCGGGGGCGTTGAGCAGGATGGTATTGCAGCCGCCCAGCAACAGGGCCAGGCTGGCAGCCGCCAAGAGGCGGCCGGGGATCTTGGAAAGGGACATCGTGCTTGGTTTCGCGCTTGGCGGGGGTGCGCTGCACTGCGCACTCTAGCGCCGGGGCCGCCTGGGGGCGATTGGACGTTTTGTCCTATGGCCGCGCCTCCCGAATGGTGACACCCTTGGCGGGCCGGGCCGCCTGTCCGGTCGTGGACGCTCGCCCCCGGTGTCCATGGTTCCCTTCCCCGCCAGCATACGTTGCCGATGTCCTCGACCCCCGCCTCCAGCCATACCGTCTCCGTCCACGGGCAGGATTCCGCCTCCCACGAGGTCGCGCCCGGCGAGATCGCCGTGGGCGTGGTCATCGGCCGCGCCTCGGAGTACTTCGATTTCTTCGTGTACGGTATCGCCTCGGCGCTGGTGTTCCCGAGGGTGTTCTTCCCGTTCGCCGAGCCGCTGCAGGCAACCCTCTATTCATTCGCGATCTTCGCCCTGGCCTTCATCGCCAGGCCCGTGGGCACGGCGCTGTTCCTGCGCATCCAGGGTCGCTGGAGCCGCGGCACCAAGATGACCGCCGCGCTGTTCCTGCTGGGTACGGCCACCGCCGGCATCGCGTTCCTGCCCGGGTACGGACGGCTCGGCGCGGCGGCCATCGTGCTGCTGGCGCTGTTCCGCATCGCCCAGGGCATCGCGCTGGGGGGCTCCTGGGACGGCCTGCCGTCGCTGCTGGCCCTCAACGCCCCCAAGCACCGGCGCGGCTGGTACGCCATGCTCGGCCAGCTGGGCGCGCCGGTGGGCTTCATCGTGGCCGCCGCGCTGTTCGCATTCCTGCTGGGCAGCCTGTCCTCGGAGGATTTCTACGCCTGGGGCTGGCGCTACCCGTTCTTCGCCGCGTTCGCCATCAACGTCGTTGCGCTGTTCGCCCGCCTGCGCCTGGTGGTGACCCATGAGTACGAGCAGCAGATGGGGCAGCGCGAGCTGGAGCCGGTGCCGCTGCGCGAGCTTTTCCGCGAGAAGGGCCGGCACGTGGTGATCGGCGCGTTCGCACCGCTGGCCAGCTACGCCCTGTTCCATATCGTCACCATCTTCCCGGTGTCCTGGGTGTTGCTGTTCTCCGGACAGCCGGTGGCCAACCTGCTGCTGGTACAGGTGGTCGGCGGCTTCCTGGCCATCGGTGGCGTGCTGGCGTCGGGCATGATCGCCGACCGATTCGGCCGGGTGCCGACCCTGGGCGCGCTGGCGCTGGCGATCGCGATGTTCAGCGGCTTCGCCCCGACCCTGCTGGGCGGCGGCGAGGTCGCGCAGGACGTGTTCATCCTGGTGGGCTTCGTGCTGCTGGGCCTGTCCTACGGCCAGTCCTCCGGTGCGGTGACCCGCAACTTCGGCGCGCGCTACCGCTACACCGGTGCGGCGCTGTCCTCGGACTTCGCCTGGCTGATCGGCGCGGCCTTCGCGCCGCTGGTGGCCCTGGGCCTGTGCGCGCACTTCGGGTTGGCCTACATGGGGGCCTACCTGCTGTCCGGGGCGCTGTCCACCCTGGTGGCACTGCTGGTGAACCGCTGGCTCAAGCAGCGCGAGGCCGCGGCCTGATCCATCCCTCCGGGCGTCGCGGCCACGCCCGCTGCGGGCGCCGCGGTGGTCGCTAGAATGCCGGCTTTGCCGCCGGGTCCAATGCCGTGAATTCCGAAACCCAATCCGACCTCCTGCTGCGCCGCGTGCGCTGGCGCTGCCGGCGCGGCATGCGCGAACTGGATCAGCTGTTCGAACGCTGGCTGGCGGCGCGCTGGGAGCAGGCTCCCGACGACGAGCGCGGGGTTTTCCTACGGTTGCTGGACTGCGAAGACGATAGGCTCTGGCGCTGGTTCATGGGATATGAGGCCTGTCAGGATGCCGAACTCGCCGCGCTCGTCGAACGGATCCGCGCCCTGCCGGCTTGAGTGGCGCCCATCTCGCTGGCCGGTGCTGGCGCTGCTCGTGCTGGCCCCGTCGGCGGCGGCATGCGCACTGCTGTCCGGCGTGCCGCCCCTGGCCGGTGCGGTGCTGGCTGTTGCCGCGCTGGCATGGGGAGGGTGGCAGGCGCGTGCCTACCGTCGCCTGCCTGTGCGCCAGCTCGTGCTCGAAGCCACGGGCGGAGCGGTGCTGGATGGCACCCGCATGAGCGAATGGCGGCTGGCCTGGCATGGCCCGCTGGCGGTAATGCGACTGCGCGATGGCCCCGGTGACTGCCTGCACCTGGCATGGTGGCCCGATACCCTGCCGGCGCCCGCGCGCCGTGAACTGCGACTGGCCGCCCGGCGCGTCCATGCTGCGCAGCGCACCCTGCCAGTGGCAACATAGCCGGCCCACGCGCCAGGCCACTGGCGCATCCTGCAAGGGCCCCATGTTCAGACCGGTACCTGTCGCCATCGGCCTGCGTTACCTGCGCGCCAAGCGCCGCAACGCATTCATCTCGTTCATCTCCCTTGCGTCCATCCTGGGCATCGCCCTCGGCGTAACCGTCCTGATCACGACCATGGCCGTGATGAGCGGCTTCCAGAAGGAAATCCGCGACCGGCTGCTGCAGTTCGCGGCCCACGCCACCGTCTCGGCCAGCGGCGAACCCATGCTCGACTGGCAGCAGGCCCTGGACGCGGCCGGCAAGGATGCGCGCGTGGCCGGCGCCGCGCCGTACATCGAGACCGAAGCGCTGCTGTCCGGCCCACGGCGGCAGCCGGCGATGGTGCGTGGTGTCGTCCCGGCGCTGGAAGACAGCGTATCCGAGGTCGGCCGCAAGCTCACCAGCGGCAGCGCCGAGTCCCTGCAGCCGGGCTCGTTCAACATCCTGCTGGGCAAGGAACTTGCGCTGTGGCTGGGCGTGGACGTGGGCGACACCGTCATGGTGATGCTGCCGGAGTTCCAGGGTTCGCCGGTCGGCGCGATGCCGCGCTACAAGCGTTTCACCGTCAGCGGAGTGTTCGAGGCCGGTTACAACGAGATCGACCGGGGCCTGGCCATGGTCCGGATGGAAGACCTGCAGCGGGTGCTGCGCATGGAGGGGGTGACCGGCGTGCGCCTGAAGCTGCACGACATGAACCGTTCCTTCGAAGTGGCCCGCGACCTGGCGATGCAGCTGCCCGGCTTCTACCGTGTCAGCGACTGGACCCAGGAGAACGCCAACCTCTACCACTCGCTGAAGATGGAAAAGACGGTGATGGGCATCCTGCTGTCGCTGATCATCCTGATGGGCGCCTTCACCCTGGTGAACTCGCAGGTGATGCTGGTTACCGACAAGCAGGCCGACATCGCGATCCTGCGTACCCTCGGCCTCACCCCCGGCGGGGTGATGCAGGTGTTCATGGTGCAGGGCACCCTGATCGGCATCATCGGCACCCTGCTCGGCTTCGTGGGCGGGGTGACCCTGACCTGGAACCTGGAGCGGATCCTCGACGCGATCGAGCGCCTGTTCAACGTGACCTTGCTGCCGGAGGACGTGTACTACATCACCGGCCTGCCCACCGACATGCAGCCGGGCGACGTCACCCTGACCCTGGTCGTCGCCCTGGTGATGAGCTTCCTGGCCACCCTGTACCCGGCGTGGCGCGCCGCACGTACCCAGCCGGCGGAGGCGCTGCGCTATGAATGAGACCGTCGCGATGCACGCCGGCGAAGCGCTGCGCGCCGAGGGGCTGGGCAAGACCTATGCCGAGGGTCGACTCAAGACCCACGTCTTCGACGGCCTGGACCTGCGCGTGGCCGCCGGCGAGACCGTGGCCATCGTCGGCGCCTCGGGCGCCGGCAAGAGCACGCTGCTGCACCTGCTTGGCGGCCTGGATACCCCCAGCGCCGGCGAGGTGTACGTGGCGGGGCAGAAGATGTCCACACTGTCCGATGCCCGCCGCGGCCGGCTGCGAAACCGGGCCCTGGGGTTCGTGTACCAGTTCCACCACCTGCTGCCCGAATTCACCGCGCTGGAGAACGTGATGATGCCGGTGCTGCTCGCCGGTGCCGAGCCGGCTGAGGCCGCCGCGCGTGCCACCGCGCTGCTCGAGGCCGTCGGACTGGCGCAGCGGCTGGCCCACAAGCCCGGCGAGCTGTCCGGCGGCGAACGCCAGCGCGCGGCGGTCGCCCGCGCCCTGGTCAACCGCCCGGCATGCGTGCTCGGCGACGAACCCACCGGCAACCTGGACGAGAAGACCGCGGCGACGGTGTTCGACCTGATGCTCGGGCTCAACCGCGCCGAAGGCACCAGCCTGGTGCTGGTGACCCATGACCGTCGCCTGGCCGCCCGCCTGGACCGGGTGCTGGAACTGCACGAGGGGCGACTGCGCGAGATCCGGCCCACGGCCTGAACCTGGCAGCCGCGCGCTACATGGCCGGCGGCGGTACCCGGTCCGCGTGCCCGAGGTCGCGCCCGGGCGCGATGCGGTCGCGTACACGCTGCTTCAGCACCGTGATGTCGGGGAAGCCGCCGTCCTGCGTCCGCGACCAGATCCGCTCGCCGTCGGCATAGACCTCGAACCGCCCGCCGGTGCCCGGGACAAGCGACAGACGCCCGAGTTCGCCGTGGAAGGTGGACAGCAGCTCCTGGGCCATCCAGGCGGCGCGCAGCAGCCAGCGGCAGCGGGTGCAGTAGTGGATCTCAACGTGATGTTCCAAGGTGCACTCCCGGGCAGGGCCGCAGTATCGCCCATGGCCGGGCCCGGCGCGGATGGAGCGGGGTAGGGCGCTTCCTACAGGCCAACGCTGCGCCCGCCGATGGCGTGCGTCCGGCGGGCCGCTAGGCTGTAGGGCAGGCCAGGTGCAGGGACGCGCATGGATGCGGAAGGGACGCCCGGCGGCATCGATCCGATGTCCGGCGGGGAGGAAGAAACGCGCTGCGTACACGCGGCGACGCCGGTACGGATCACCGGCCTGGCATGCGCCGCCGGGTTGCTGGCGGGCGTCACCGGATGCCTGCTGCTGCCTGCGCTGGCGCCGAGCCCGCTGCGCTGGCTGTGCGCGCTGGCAGGGATCGTGGCCTGGCTGTGGCCGTGGCGCGGGCGTGCGCTGGGCGCGATGCTGCTCGGATTCGGCTGGGTGGGGCTGCACGCCGGCTGGGCGCTGTCGGCGCAGCTGCCCACAGCCCTGGAAGGCCGCGAGTTCCGCGTGGACGGACGGCTCGTCGGCCTGCCCGAGCACGAGCCCCGGCGCACGCGCTTCCTGCTGCGGGTGGACGCCAACGCACCGGAGCCACTGCGCGGGCGCCTGCTGCAGCTGTCCTGGTATGACGACTACGGAGCCGTGGCACCGGGGCCGCGGATGCAGCTGCAGCCCGGCGCGCGGTGGACGGTGCATGTGCGGTTGCGCGCCCCGCGCGGACTGGCCAACCCCGGCGGCTTCGATGCAGGGCGCCATGCGCTGGCGCAGCGCATTGCCGCCACCGGGCACGTGCGTGTCCCCGGCCTGGCCCGCGAGCTTGCGCCGGCGGCGGGCATCGATGCCTGGCGCGGGGCGATGGCCACGCGCATCGATGCGGCGGTGGGTCCGGCAGCTTCCCGCTTCGTGCGGGCGCTGGCGCTGGGCGACACGCGTGGCCTGGGCGACCCGGACTGGGCCGCACTGCGCGCGGTGGGGCTGACCCACCTGATCGCCATCTCCGGCTTCCATGTCGGCCTGGTCGCCGGCTTCGGCGCCTGGCTCGTCGTACTGGCATGGTGGCTGCTGCCGGGCCTGGGTCGGCGGCTGCCACGTCCCCCGGCCGCGGCCCTGGCGGCGGTCGTCGCGGCGGCAGGCTACGCCGCGGTCGCCGGCTTCGCCCTGCCCACGGTCCGCACGGTGCTGATGATCGCGGTAGTGGCGCTGGCGCGGGTCGCGCGGCGCCCACTGGGTCCCTGGGAAGGCCTGGCCCTGGCGCTGCTGGCGATCCTGCTGGTGGATCCGCTGGCCGTGCTGCAGGCGGGCTTCTGGCTGAGCTTCGCCGGGGTCGCCTGGCTGGTGTGGTGCCTGCCGCGGGAGGGCGAACGCCACTGGATGCGCGAGTTCCTGCTGGCGCAGGGGGTTGCGACGCTCGGCCTGCTGCCGCTGGGCGCGGTGCTGTTCCAGCAGGCGTCGCTGGCCGGTCCGCTGGCCAACCTGCTGGCCATTCCATGGTGGAGCCTGGTGGTGGTCCCACTGTGCCTGCTGGGAACCCTGCTGGAGGCGCTACACGCCGGGGCGGGGGAGTGGGCCTGGCGCCTGGCCGGTGCCTGCTTCGACCCGAGCTGGCGCCTGTTCGAATGGATGGCGGCCAGCCCGTTCGCGCTGTGGTGGTTGCCGGAGGCCAGGGCCTGGGCGTTGCTGCCAGCCCTTGCCGGCACCTTCTGGCTGCTGCTGCCGCGCGGAGTGCCAGGCAAGCCGCTGGCCCTGTTGCTGTGGCTGCCGCTGCTGGTGCCGGATCGCGAACTGCCCGGGCCAGGAGGCGTGGAACTGCACGTCTTCGATGTCGGCCAGGGGCTGTCGGTACTGGTGCGCACCGCGCGCCACGCCCTGCTGTACGACGCGGGCCCGGCGGTGCCCGACGGCTACGATGCCGGGGAACGGGCGGTGCTGCCGGCGCTGCGCGCGCTGGGCGTGGGCCACCTCGACCGTGTGGTGGTGAGCCACGCCGACCTGGACCACGCCGGCGGCTGGCCGGCGATCCAGGCGTCCCTGCCGGTCGATCTGGCGCTGGCGCCGCAGGGCGCGCCGCTGGCGGTGGACAGCCCCTGCCTGCGCGGCACCGGCTGGCGCTGGGACGGGGTCGAGTTCCGCTTCCTGCACCCGCCGGACCATTTCCCGTACCTGCGCAACGAGGCCAGCTGCGTACTGCGGATCACCTCGGCCCATGGCGCGGTGCTGCTGACCGGCGATATCGGCGAGGTGATCGAGCAGCGGCTGCTGCGCCGTCCCGGCCAGCTCCGGGCCGACGTGGTGGTGGTTCCCCACCACGGCAGCGGATCCAGTTCCTCGCCGGCCTTCATCACCGCTACCGGCGCGCGCCTGGCGCTGGTGGCGGCCGGGTACCGCAACCGGTTCGGCCATCCACGCGCGGACGTGGTCCGCCGTTGGCAGCTACGCGGCGCCGAAGTGCTGGCGACGCCGGGTTCCGGCGCCATCCGGGTCTGGCTGGACGGGGAGGGCCTGGCCGTGCGCGAGCGCCGGGCCTGGCGCCGCCGGCTGTGGGACCGGCCGGTGCCACAGCCGGGCGAACCGGACGGCCCGCCACCGGCCCCCGGCTAGCCCGGCCATGCGCCGCCGTGCGGCGGGCTGGCGCCGTGCAGGCGTTTGCCGTCATCCTTACGCCCTTGTGCAAGGTGGCCGCGTGCCGGAGGTGGTTCAGGTGTGGGAACTGGTCAAGGCCGGTGGCTGGCCGATGCTGCCACTGATCCTGCTGGGGCTGGTGGCCCTTGCGATCATCGTCGAGCGGCTGTGGACCCTGCGCCGGGTGGAGGTCATGCCCCCACGGCTGGGCGAGGAAGTCCGCAACTGGGCCGCGCGCGGTGAACTGGAGCCGGCCCACATCGAATCGCTGCGCCGCAATTCGCCGCTGGGCGCGCTGCTGGCCGCCGCGCTGGACGTGCGCCACCGCCCGCGCGAGCTGGTCCGCGAACGGCTCGAGGACACCGGCCGCCACCTGGTCCACCGGATGGAGCGGTTCCTCAACCCGCTGGGCACGATCGCCTCGGCCGGTCCGCTGCTGGGCCTGCTCGGCACCGTGGTGGGCATGATCCAGATGTTCCTGGGCATCCTCGACCACGGCCTGGGCGACGTGAACCAGCTGGCCGGGGGCATCGGCAAGGCGCTGGTCTGCACCGCCACCGGCATGATCGTCGCGGTGCCGGCGCTGGCGTTCCACCGCTATTTCCGCGGGCGGGTGGCCGGCTACGTGATCGAGATGGAAGAAGAAGCCACCGCGCTGCTGGACGCGCTGGAGCGTGCGCCTGCCGCGGCCAGACCGGCGGCGGCTGCGCCCAAGTCACCGGCACCGCGCCCGGCACCGGCGCGCGGCTGAGGAACGGGCCATGCGCATCCGCGAACCGAGCGCCTCCGACGAGCCGGGCATCGACCTGGTGCCGCTGATCGATGTCATCCTGGTTCTGATCATCTTCTTCGTGATCACCACCACCTTCGACGTGCGTTCGACCCTGCAACTGCAGCTGCCGGTGGCCAGCGCCCAGCAGCCCGCACCGCCCAGGACACTGAACATCCTGGTCAACGCCGACGGCCGCTACTTCGTCGGCGAGCAGGAAGTGCTGCGCACGGACGTGGAGGCGGTCAAGCAGGCCATCGCCGCCATCGCCGGGGACGACCGCGAGCTGCCGGTGATGCTGCGGGCCGACGCCCGCACGCCTTACCAGGCGGTGGTCACGGCGCAGGACGCGCTGGCCCAGCTGGGCTTTCGCCGGATCGCCATCGCCACCGCCCCGGAGCCCCAGCCTTGAGCCGCGCCCGGCAACCGGTCTGGCCGGTCTACCGCCGTCTGCTCGGCTACAGCCGCGCCTACTGGGTGTTCCTTGGCGCCGCGCTCCTGGGCATGGCGGTGGAGGCCATCGCCGGCGCCAGCTTCGTGCGCCTGATGAAGCCGTTGACCAACAACTTCGTGCAGCCCACCGCCGAGGATGCGGTGTTCCTGCCGCTGGCCATCGTCGGCCTGTTCGTGCTGCGCAGCGCCGCGACCTTCGTGACCGACTACGGCATGGCCCGCACCGGCCGCAGCGTGGTGCGCGACCTGCGCGAGCAGGTGCTGGCCAAGTACCTGCGGCTGCCCTCGGCGCATTTCGATGCCGAGTCCACCCCGGTGATGGTCAGCCGGCTGAACTTCGATACCGAGCAGGTCACCCAGGCCAGCTCCGAAGCGCTCAAGACCCTGGTCACCGACAGCCTGACCATCGTCGGCCTGCTCGGGATCATGCTGTGGGCCAGCGTCAAGGTGACCTTCGCGATGCTGCTGATCACCCCGCTGATCGGGGTCATCGTGTGGTACGTCGGCAAGCGCTACCGCCGCATCAGCGGGGGCATCCAGGA
>JBQGEI010000372.1:0-1840 GCA_052039535.1 Pseudoxanthomonas sp. | reverse complement strand
GCACCGCTTCCCTGCCCTCGCCGCCCTGATCGTGATGAGCCTGATGGCCACCGCCTGCCAACCCCGCGCCACGCCGCCGGACAGCGGCGCGATCGTCAGCCGAACGCTGGAACACGAAGGACGCATCCGGCGCTACGCGGTATTCGTTCCGGCCGGCGCCCGGGCTCCGGCCAGCGAGCCGCTGCCTGTGGTCCTGTTCCTGCATGGGTCGGGCGAACGCGGTGACGACGGCATGGCCCAGACCACCGCCGGACTCGGTCCCTGGCTGAAGCGCAACGCCGACACCTTCCCGGCGCTGGTGGTGATGCCGCAGGTCGCCGGGGAAGAGGAATGGATCGGCTCCAACGCGCGCATGGCGCTGGCAGCGCTGGAGGCGGCCAGTGCCGAGTTCGGCGGTGACCGCACACGCACCTACCTCACCGGCATGTCGATGGGCGGCTACGGCACGTGGGAAGTGGCCCTCATGGCACCCGGGCGCTTTGCCGCGCTGGTGCCAGTGTGCGCAGGCGTGCTGGCGCCGCGGGCGGTACGCCCGACGCTGTACGTCACCCCGGTCGCCGGCGCGCCCGACCCGCATGCCGAGCTGGTCGCCCGGCTGCGCCACGTGCCGGTGTGGATGTTCCATGGCGCACGGGACGAGGTGGTGCGTCCGGACGATGCCCGGCGCGTGCATGAACTTTCGCAGGCGACCGGTGCCGGCTTCCGCTACACCGAGTACCCCGCCGGCGGCCACAATGCCTGGGACGCCACCTATGCCGACCCGCGCATGTGGGAATGGCTGTTCGCCCAGCGCCTGCCCTGACCCGGACCTGCCATGCCCGAACTGGTCAACGACTACTACCTCGCGGGCTGGCGCCACCAGCGCCGTGCGTGTGCCGCCTGCGAATGGGAGGGCGACAGCGGCCAGATGACCCTGGAGCCACACGAGGACTTCAGCGAGTACCACTGCCCGCAGTGCGAGGACATCATGCTGGTGGTGCGCCATCCGGACCTCGGGCAGGTCCGCGCCGCGGCAGCGGCGGGGCATCGCGAGGCCATGGAGCAACTGGCCCTGGTGGAGGAGTACCTGGCCCGGCGGCAGGACTGACACGCCGGACGTTGCAGCCCCTGGATCACCGGCTGCAACCCTTGCGTCGCCTCAGGCCGCGCCGCCGCGCCCTTCTCCGGCGCAGCCATACCGTCGCGTCCGATTCTCGGGTTCCCGAGCCGGCGGGCGCGTGGATTGCCGCCGCCACGCCCGGGCGGCGGCGGCATGGAGGCCTCAGCCGCGCAGGCGTGCGATCAGCGCCGCGGTGACCGGATCGGAGGCCTGCCCTTCGCCACGCAGCGCCGGCAGCAGGGTGTTGGCGACCTGCTTGCCCAGCTCCACGCCGAACTGGTCGA
Source organism: Pseudoxanthomonas sp. (assembly GCA_052039535.1). GTDB lineage: Bacteria > Pseudomonadota > Gammaproteobacteria > Xanthomonadales > Xanthomonadaceae > Pseudoxanthomonas. Next base: position 457 of record JBQGEI010000372.1, on the reverse strand, counting down.
AGGCGTTGATGCCCCACACCACCGACTGCACATAGACGCTGTGCTCGTACATGGCCAGCAGCGCACCGAGTGAGGCGGGGGTCAGCGAATCCAGCAGCAGGGTGGTGCTGGGGCGGCCACCGGGATAGGCGCGGTGCGGATCCTCGCTGGCCTGGCCGTTGGCCAGCGCCTCGGTCTGCGCCAGCAGGTTGGACATCAGCGCCTCGTGGTTCTGCGCATACGGATCGTCGTTGCGCACGGTGCCGATGAAATCCGCCGGCACGATCCCGGTGCCCTGGTGCAGCGCCTGGAAGAAACTGTGCTGCACGTCGGTGCCCGCGCCACCCCACCACACCGGCACGGTATCGCCCGCCACCGGGCTGCCATCGGTGCGCACGCGCTTGCCGAGCGATTCCATCACCAGCTGCTGCAGGTAGGCCGGCAGCAGCGCCAGGCGCTGGTCGTAGGTCATCACCGC
>JBQGEI010000371.1:0-1902 GCA_052039535.1 Pseudoxanthomonas sp. | reverse complement strand
GGCACGCCGCTGGCCGAGCGCATCCGCAGCCTGCTGCTGGAGCCGGCGGCCGGTGCCGGCACCACCACCGCCGAGCCGCTGCAGCCGCAGGCCGAACTGCTGCTGATGTTCGCCGCCCGTGCGCAGCACGTGGCGCGGGTGGTGCGCCCGGCGCTGGCGCGCGGCGCGTTCGTGGTCAGCGACCGCTTCACCGACTCCAGCTATGCCTACCAGGGCGCGGGCCGCGGCCTGGACCTGGACTGGATCGCCGACCTGGAGCGGCGCACCGTCGGGCTGCGGCCGGGCCTGACCCTGCTGCTGGACCTGGACGTGCGCGAGGGCCGCGCCCGTACCAGCGGCCGGGACCTGTGGCCGGACCGTATCGAGCGCGAGCAGGACGATTTCTTCGAGCGCGTGCGCAGGGGGTTCCGCGCCCGTGCCGCCGCCGAGCCGGAGCGCTTCGCGCTGGTCGACGCCTCCCAGCCGCCTCAGGCCGTGGGCCGCGACGTGGCCGCGACGGTGTCGGCGTGGCTGGACGCTTCGCGGGAGCCGGCATGAGCACCGGCTTCGCGCCCTGGCAACAGCGCCTGTACGACCAGGCCACCGCCGCGCTGGATGCCGGCCGCCTGGGCCATGCACTGCTGCTGTGCGGCCCGGCGGGCCTGGGCAAGCGCGCGGTGATCGAGGCGCTCGCCCAGTACGTGCTGTGTGACCAGCGGGCCGCTGGCCAGCCCTGCGGCCGTTGCCGCAGCTGCCAGCTGTTCGGCACCCGCACCCAGCGCGATCCGCTGGAGCTGCGTCCGGACGGCTCGCCGGCCCAGCCATACGGCCACAGTGCCCATCCGGACCTGGTGTTCGTCGGTTACGAGTGGCGGCTCAAGCCGACGCCGCCGCGGATGCGCACCGAGATCGTGATCGAACAGATGCGCCAGCTTTCCGAGCGGCTGGAGGTCTCGGCCGCGTTCACCTCGCGGGTGGCGGTGGTGGAGCCGGCCGATGCGGTCAACTACAGCGCCTGGAACGCGATCCTCAAGACCCTGGAGGAGCCGCTGCCGGGCCGCTACCTGTGGCTGGTCGCCGCCAACCCGGCGCGGCTGCCGGCGACCATTCGCAGCCGCTGCCAGCGGCTGGAGATGCGCCTGCCGCCGCGCGACGAATCGCTGGCCTGGCTGCAATCGCGTGGCCATGCAGCCGCAGCGGCGGCCGAGGCGCTGGAGGCCGCCCGCGGGCATCCAGGCCTGGCGGCCGCCTGGCTGGAAGGCGATGGCCTGGCCCTGCGCCGTGACGTGGCCGCCGACCTGTCGGCGATCGCCGCCGGGCGCGCCGATCCACTGGAGGTCGCCCAGCGCTGGGGCGGCGACGAGCGCGGTGACGAGCGCCTGCGCCACGCCGCCGAGCATGCGGTGGCCGAGTCGGCGGCCGGCTTGACCGATCCGGTCCGATTGCACAAGCTGGCCGCCTGGTTCGACCGCGCCAACCGTACCCGTGAACTGCTGCGCAGCACGGTACGCGCGGACCTGGCGATGGCGGACCTGCTGCTGGGGTGGCGCGACCTTGCGCGCAGCGCGACCGGTGGGGCCGGCGCAAGGAAAGGGGACATGCGATGAGTGCTGCAAGCGGACGCCAGGGCATCCTGTCGCTGGCCGTCAAGGACAAGGCGGGCCTGTACAACGCCTACATGCCGTACGTGCGCAACGGCGGCATTTTCGTGCCCACGCCCAAGCGCTATTTCCTTGGCGACGAGGTGTTCCTGCTGCTGACGCTGCCCGATTCCAGCGACCGCCTGCCGATTGCCGGCAAGGTGGTGTGGGTGACGCCCGCCGGGGCGCAGGGCAACCGCACCGCCGGCATCGGCGTGCAGTTCCCCGACGGCACCGACGGCGAAGGAGTCAAGAACCGCATCGAGACCCTGCTGGCCGGCAC
>JBQGEI010000370.1:0-8108 GCA_052039535.1 Pseudoxanthomonas sp. | reverse complement strand
GTTCTGCTTGGTAACCGGTTTCCTGCTGTGTTAATGATAGCGATACCAATCTGCGCAGGCCGGAGGGGGCTTTCATGCTGCAGCGCGCTGACGACGCCTTTTTTGTTGCGTCGCAACACCAATCCGCCGCGGTGACCGCATGAGCACCGCCGCATCCGAGGCCTCGGCCAGCATCGGCAGGTTCCGCTGGCGCGTGTGCGCCATGCTGCTGGCCGCGACCACGATCAACTACATCGACCGCCAGGTCCTGGGCGTGCTGGCGCCGTTCCTGCAGGACGAGATCGGCTGGAGCGAGATCGAGTACGGCTACATCGTGATGGCCTTCCAGGCCGCGTACGCGATCGGCCTGCTGTGCGCCGGCGCGGTGATCGACCGCTTTGGCACCCGTATCGGCTATGCGCTGGCGATCAGCATCTGGTCACTGGCGGCAATGGGCCATGCGCTGGCAGCGAGCGTGCTGGGCTTCATCCTCGCCCGCTTCGCGCTGGGCCTGGGCGAGGCGGGCAACTTTCCGGCCGCGGTCAAGACCGTCGCCGAGTGGTTCCCCAAGCGCGAGCGTGCCTTCGCCATCGGCATCTTCAACGCCGGCTCCAACATCGGCGCGATCATCGCTCCGTTGATGGTGCCGATCGTCGCGGCGGCGTGGGGCTGGCAGGCGGCGTTCCTGTGCACCGGTGCGCTCAGTGCAATCTGGCTGACGGTATGGCTGACCCGCTACCGCCCGCCGGAACAGCAGTCGAAGCTGACCGCCGCCGAGCTGGCCCACATCCGCAGCGATCCGCCGGACAGCACGGTCAAGGTGCCCTGGCTGCAGCTGCTGCGGCACCGCCAGGCGTGGTCCTTCGTGGCCGCGAAGTTCATCACCGACCCGGTGTGGTGGCTGTTCCTGTTCTGGCTGGGCAAGTTCCTGGCATCCGAGTACGGGCTGTCGCTGGCCAAGATCGGACTGCCGATGATCGTGGTGTACCTGATGGCGGACGTGGGCAGCATCGCCGGTGGCTGGCTGGCCGGGCGGTTCGTGCGGCTGGGATGGAGCATGAACCGGGCGCGCAAAGGCGCGATGCTGGTCAGCGCGCTGTGCGTGGCGCCGGTGGTACTGGTGACCTACGTCGACAACCTGTGGATCGCCGTCGGCCTGATCGGCCTGGCGATGGCCGGCCACCAGGGCTGGTCGGCCAACGTGCTGACATTGCCGTCGGACATGTTCCCGCGGCAGACCGTGGCTTCGGTGGTGGGCATCGGCGGCTTCGCCGGCGCGGTGGGTGGCATGGCGATGTCGTTCTTCACCGGCTCGCAGCTGCAGTCCACCGGCAGCTACAGCACGATCTTCCTGATCGCCGGCTGCGCCTACATGGTCGCGCTGGTGGTGGTGCACCTGCTGGCCCCGCGCCTGGAAGCGGCCCGTTTCGAACTCCCGCGCACGCCCGGCACCTGAGCCGGCGCGCGCGCTCATGACGCCCTGCCCGTCGCGCCTCTCTGTGGCGGACAGGGCCGCCAATGCGAGAGTGCCATGACCCGTAGAACCCGACTTGCCCTGTTCCTGGGCGCCCTGTTCCTGCTCCCGGCAGCGGCGCTGGCGCGCCAGGACTGCCGCAGCCCGGCCGCCGTGTGCGAAGCGCGCACCAGCGGCAGCCTGCCCCTGATCGAACGCGGCACGCCATTGCCGGTGCTGGTGGACGATGCCGACTTCACCGCGGTGAAGCTCGCCGCCGACGCGCTGCGCGGTGACCTGGCCGCGGTGGCCGGACGCCAGGCGCCCGACGGGACGCAACCGAAGCTGGCGATCATCGCCGGCACCCTTGGCCACAGTGCGCGCATCGACCGCATCGTGCGCGGGAAGAAGCTCGACACCTCCGGCGTGGACGGCACCTGGGAGGCGTACCTGATCCAGGTGGTCGACGCGCCCGAGCCGGGCATCGACCGCGCCCTGGTGGTGGCCGGCGCCGACCGCCGCGGCACCGCCTTCGGCCTGTACGAGCTGTCGCGCCGCATCGGTGTGTCGCCGTGGACCTGGTGGGCCGACGTGCCGCCGGCGCAGCGCAGCCAGCTGCACATCGCCCCCGGCCGCTTCGTCGACGCGCCCAAGGTCCGCTACCGCGGCATCTTCATCAACGACGAGGATCCGGCCCTGGGCGGCTGGAGCAAGGCGACCTTCGGCGGCACCAACCACCGCTTCTACGAACGCGTGTTCCAGCTGATCATGCGCCACAAGGCCAATTACCTGTGGCCGGCGATGTGGCTGCCGCGTGCGTTCTACGACGACGACCCGAAGAACGCCGAGATGGCCGACGCCTATGGCGTGGTGATCGGGACCAGCCACCACGAGCCGATGATGCGTGCCCACGACGAGTGGTCGCGCCACGGCAGCGGGCGCTGGGACTACACCAGCAACAGCAAGGTGCTGCAGGACTTCTGGCGCGGCGGCATGGAGCGGCTGCAGGGGCGCGAGGCGGTGGTCACCCTGGGCATGCGCGGCGATGGCGACGAGGCGATGACCGAGGGCACCGCCACCGAGTTGCTGGAACGCATCGTCGCCGACCAGCGGCGGATCATCGGCGAGGTCACCGGCAAGCCGGCCGAGCAGACCCCGCAGGTCTGGGCGCTCTACAAGGAGGTGCAGGACTACTACGACGCGGGCATGCGCGTGCCCGACGACGTCACCCTGCTGTTCGCCGACGACAACTGGGGCAACATCCGCCGCCTGCCGGACCCGGCCGCGCGCCGCCCCGGCGGCTACGGCGTGTACTACCACTTCGACTACGTCGGCGGCCCGCGCAACTACAAGTGGATCAACACCACCCAGGTCGAGCGTGCGTGGGAACAGATGCGCCTGGCCTGGGCCCATGGCGTGGAACGCCTGTGGGTGGTCAACGTCGGCGACATCAAGCCGCAGGAGCTGCCGATCAGCGCCTTCCTCGACCAGGCCTGGGACCCGGACGCGGCGGACCTGGAATGGGTCAAGCAGTACCCGGCCAGGTGGGCCGCCGAGCAGTTCGGCGCCGTGCATGCCGGTGAGATCGCCTCGATCCTCAGCGACTACACCCGCATCAATGCGCGCCGCAAGCCCGAGCTGATCGACGCCTCCACCTGGAGCCTCGTGCACGACCGCGAGGCCGGCCGGGTGCTGGCCGAGTGGGATGCGCTGGTCGAGCGCACCACCGAACTGGCGGCGAAGATCCCGGCCAGCCAGCGCGACGCCTGGTACCAGCTGGTCGAGTACCCGGTGCTGGCCAGCGCCAACCTCAACCACCTGTACGTGGCGGTGGCCCGCAACCGGCTGTACGCGGCGCAGGGCCGGGCCTCGGCCAATGCCTGGGCGCGGAAGGCCCGCGAACTGTTCGCCCGCGATGCCGAGCTGCAACGCGTGTACGAGCAGGACATCGCCGGCGGCAAGTGGATCCACATGATGAGCCAGCCGCGCATCGGCTACACCCACTGGCAGTCGCCGCCGCGCAACATCCTGCCGGCACTGGTCACCGTCGATGCGCCGGAGAAGGGCGTCACCGGCGTGGCCGTGGAAGGCGATCCCACCGGCTGGCCGGCCAGCCTGCGCGCGCCGCGGCTGCCGGAGCTGGACCCGGTGGCCGCCCCCACCCGCGAAGTGGTGGTGTTCAACCGCGGCCAGGCGCCCATCCCGTTCACCGCCACCAGCCGTGCGCCCTGGCTGAAGGTCTCGCCGGCCGCCGGCGAGGTCGGCGACGAGCAGCCGCTCAAGCTGGAGATCGACTGGGACGCACTGCCGGAAGGCCGGCACGAGGGCGTCATCTACATCCGTGGCAAGGACTGGACCGAGGTCTACGTGACCGTCCCGGTGAACAAGCCGCCGGTGCACCGCGGCGCGCGTGGCTTCGTCGAGGGCAATGGCGTGGTCGCGATCGAGGCCGAGCACCACAGCCGCGCCGTGGCCCCGCACGGTGGCCAGTGGCAGGTGATCCCGAACCTGGGCCGCACCCTGTCGGCGGTCACCGCGTGGCCAGCGACCGGCGAGCCGCTGGTACCCGGCGGCGACAGCGCGCGGCTGGAATACCCGGTGGTGATGGACGGCGACGGGGAGGTCGAGGTGCGCGTGCTGGTGTCGCCGACCCTGGACATCCGCCATCGTGGCGGGCTGCGCTACGCGGTGTCCGTCGGCGACGAGCCGCCGCAGCTGGTCAACGTGCGCCTGGACCCGACCCCCGGCGACCGCGACTTCACCGCCTGGGAAGCGGCGGTGATCGACAACGGCCACATCGCCCGCTCGCGCCACACGGTCCGCGCCGGCGCCAACACCGTGAAGCTCTGGCTGGTCGATCCCGGCCTGGTGTTCCAGCGCATCGAGCTGGTGCGCCGCGCCACCCCCACCACCCTGGGTCCGGAGGAAAGCGTGCGCCGCTGACGGCGCACGTGTTCCCGCCCCCACTGCACTCCACACGGAAGACCCATGAGCACCACCGGACGCCCGCTGCACCTCCACCAGGACCGCCTGTTCTCCTCCGACCCGACGCAGCGCGTGATCGCCCGCCGGCTCTACGCGCAGGTGGAGGGGCTGCCGATCGTCAGCCCGCACGGGCACACCGACCCGTCCTGGTTCGCCGGCAACGCCAGTTTCGCCGACGCCACCGAGCTGCTGCTGCTGCCGGACCACTACGTGTTCCGCATGCTCTACAGCCAGGGCATCGACCTGGACGCGCTGGGCATCCCGCATGCCGACGGCAGCCGCGCCCCGGTGGATCCGCGCGCGGCGTGGCGGCTGTTCGCGGAGAACTTCCACCTGTTCCGCGGCACGCCCTCGTCGATGTGGCTCAACCACGTCTTCCACGAGGTGTTCGGCCTGCGCGTGCGCCTGGACGGCAGCACCTCCGACCACTACTACGACACCATCACTGCCGCGCTGCAGACCGATGCGTTCCGCCCGCGCGCCCTGTTCGAGCGCTTCGACATCGAGGTCATCGCCACCACCGAAGGCCCGCTCGACCCGCTGCACCACCACCAGGTCATCCGTGACAGCGGCTGGAAGGGCAAGGTCGTCACCGCCTACCGTCCGGACGAGGTGGTTGACCCCGAGCACGAGGCCTTCGCCGGTGCGCTGCAGCGCTTTGGCGAGATCACCGGGGAGGACGTGCACAGCTGGGACGGCTACCTGCGCGCGCACCGCAACCGCCGCGACTTCTTCAAGTCCCTCGGCGCCACCTCCACCGACCACGGCCACGAGACCGCGCTGACCGCCGACCTCTCGCGTGCCGAGGCGCAGCGCCTGTTCGCGAAGATCCTCGGCGGCAGCTACAGCGCGCAGGAAGCGGCACTGTTCCGCGGCCAGGTGCTGACCGAGATGGCGGCCATGAGCCTGGACGACGGGCTGGTGATGCAGCTGCACCCGGGCTGCTACCGCAACCACAACCCGCGGCTGTTCGCCCGGCACGGCCGCAATGTGGGCGCCGACCTGCCGCTGCCGACCGAGTACGTCCACGCGCTCAAGCCGCTGCTGGACCGGTTCGGCAACGAGCCGGACTTCCGCTTCATCCTGTTCACCCTGGACGAAAGCACGTACTCGCGCGAACTGGGCCCGATGGCCGGCCATTACCCGTGCCTGTTCCTGGGACCGGCATGGTGGTTCCACGATGCGCCGGAAGGCATGTGGCGCTTCCGCGAGCAGACCCTCAGCACCGCCGGCTTCTACAACACCGTCGGTTTCAACGACGACACCCGCGCGTTCCTGTCCATCCCGGCCCGCCACGACGTGGCCCGCCGGATCGACTGCGCGGTGCTGGCCAAGCTGGTCGCCGAGCACCGCATCGACGAGGATGAGGCGGCGGAAGTCGCGATCGACCTGGCCTACCACCTGCCCAAGCGCGCCTACCGGCTGTAAACCACGCGGCGCGGATCCGCCGCGCCCGCCGTAGCGGAGCCGCCTCATGACGATCGAGTCCCTGCCGCGCCGGCGGCATCACGCCCGCGGCATCGCCGCCGCGCTCCTGCTAGGCGTCGTGGCCTTCGCCAACGGCCTGCCGCCGGCGGCCGCCGAGACCCCCCGCGAGCGCATGCGCCTGGACCAGGGCTGGCGCTTCCACCGCGGTGATCCGCCCGGGGTGGGCGGCCGCCTGGACTACGACGTGCGCCCGCAGACAGGGGCCAGCGTCGACGGCAAGGACGCTGACAGCCGTCCGGACGAGGCGGTGCGCGTGCGCGCCGACCGCCCGGTGCTCAAGCCCTGGATCCTGCCCACGGCCAACCGTCTCATCCGCGACCCCGCGCAGCGCCATGCACCACCCGCCGCGCCGCCGGAACTCGGGGATATCCCGTTCCTGCGCGCCGACTACGACGACTCGGCCTGGCGGGCGGTCACCCTGCCGCACGACTGGGCCATCGCCGGCCCTTTCCTCGCCGAAGGCCCCTACGGCGGCATGGGTCGCCTCCCCAGCTGGGGCATCGGCTGGTACCGGCGCCAGCTTGACATCCCCGTCGACCAGCGCGGCCGCCGCATCTACCTGGACCTGGACGGCGCCATGTCCTACGCCACGGTCTGGCTCAACGGCCAGCTGGTCGGCGGCTGGCCCTATGGCTACAACAGCTGGCGCGTGGACCTTACGCCGCACGTGGCGTTCGGCGGCGCCAATACGCTGGCGATCCGCCTGGACAATCCGCCCGAGTCGGCACGCTGGTATCCCGGTGGCGGGCTCTACCGCGATGTATGGCTGGTCAGCACTGCGCCGGTACATATCGCGCAATGGGGCACGACCGTCACTACCCCGCAGGTCTCCACCGGGACCGCCGAGGTCCGCCTGCGGGTGGAGGTGGAGAACAGCACCGGCCGGATGGTGCGGGTCGTGGTGGAGAGCGAGCTCTACGAACTGGACGGCAACGGAAACCGTGGCTCCGCACCGGTAGCGCGGATCGCGCCCATCGGCTTCCAGGTCGTGCCGGGCGGAAGCAGCGCTGCCACGTCCGGCACCACCATCGCCAAGCCGCGGCTGTGGGGTCCACCGCCCAACCAGCAGGCCCACCGCTACGCCGCGGTGACCACGCTGCGCCAGGACGGGCACGTGGTCGACCGTTACGAAACCCGCTTCGGCATCCGCCGGGTCGAATGGGATCCGGACCGCGGCGTGGTGGTCAACGGCGAACACATCGTGCTGAAGGGTGTGAACCAGCACCACGACCTCGGTGCACTCGGCGCTGCGTTCAATGTCCGCGCCGCGCGACGGCAGCTGGAGATCCTGCGCGGCATGGGCGCCAACGCCATCCGCCTGGCGCACAACCCGCCCGATCCGCAGCTGCTGGAGCTGACCGACGCGATGGGCTTCCTGGTGGTCGACGAGATCTTCGATTCCTGGGAAAAGAAGAAGACCCCGCTGGACTTCCACCTCGTGTTCCCCGAATGGCACGAGGCGGACCTGCGCGCGATGCTGCGCCGCGACCGAAACCACCCATCCGTCATCCTGTGGAGCGTCGGCAACGAGGTCGGCGAACAGTACGACGGCGAGGACGGCGCCGCGATCGGCCGGCGCCTGGTGCGGATCGTGCGCGAGGAGGATCCCACGCGCCCGGCGACCGCCTCGATGAACTGGGCCAAGGCCGACATGCCGTTCGCAGCCGCGTTTGACGTGGTGAACCTCAACTACCAGGGGGAAGGCATCCGCCAGGAACCTGAGTTCGAGGGCACCGAGCGCATCCGCACCCCACCGTCCTACCCCGCGTTCCGTGCCGCTTTCCCGGACAAGGTGATTTTCGGCAGCGAGACCGCCTCGGCGCTGAGTACGCGTGGCACCTACCTGTTTCCGGTGGCCGCGGCACGGAGCGCGCCTGTCCGCGACGAGAATGGCGGCGGCGACTCGCAGCGACGCCTGGTCAGCGGCTACGAGCTGCACGCGGTCGACTTCGGCTCCAGCGCCGACAAGGTGTTCGCCACCCTCGACCGGCATCCCTACGTGGCCGGCGAGTTCGTCTGGAACGGCTTCGACTACCTGGGCGAGCCCACGCCGTACTACGCCTCGCGCAGCTCCTACAGCGGCATCATCGACCTGGCCGGCTTCCCCAAGGACCGCTACTGGCTCTACCAGTCGCGCTGGCGGCCGGAGCTGCCGATGGTCCACGTGCTGCCGCACTGGAACTGGCCCGGACGCGAGGGCCAG
>JBQGEI010000369.1:0-5275 GCA_052039535.1 Pseudoxanthomonas sp. | reverse complement strand
CCCGCCGCCGCCGAACTGATCGGCGACTGGCTGGACGAGGTGCTGATGGAGGCCGACGAGGCCATCCGCTACCACGACGAGGACCTGGCCCTGCCGGCCGATCCCAACGAGATCGACGTGGCGGCGATGAACCGCGTGGTCGAGGCGCTCAACGCGATCCGGATGAACGACCCGGACCGCCTGGGCGACTGGTTCGGCCGCTTCATCACCACCTACCGCGCCGCCGGCGACGTCATGCCGTCCGGACGCGAGCTGCCGCGCCAGGGCGTGGAGGAACTGCTGGCCGACGGCGCCACCCTGCACCGCCACCCGGCCTCGCGCCTGGCCTGGCGCCGCCGCCACGCCGGCCGCACCGCGAGCCTGTACTGCAGCGGGCGCTCGCTGGAGCTGCCGCAGGCCGATGCCCGCCACCTGGCCGATGCCACGGTGCTGGACCTGGCCGCTTGGCAGGCCCTCTCCGAGGCCGGCCGCGACGCCGCCTACGCGCTGTACGAGGCCGGCTACTACGCCCTGGATGCCGGTGGCGACGACGGCGAAGCCGGCGACGAATGAACGCCGGCGTCGCCCTGGCCGACTACGCGCGCGAGCAGGCCGACGTGCACGCCGTGCGCACGTCGGTGTTCGTCGACGGCCAGGGCGTGCCAGCGGAACTGGAGCGCGACGCGCTGGACCCGCTCAGCACTCACGTGCTGGCGCGCGCCGCCGATGGCACGCCCATCGGCACCGCACGGCTGACCCCGGACCGGCGCATCGGGCGGATGGCGGTGCTCGGACCCTGTCGCGGGCGTGGCATCGGCGAGGCCCTGCTGGCGGCCCTGGTCGCCCACGCGCGCACCCAGGGCTGGCCGGAGGTGAGCCTGCACGCGCAGCTGCACGCCTTGCCCTTCTACGCCCGGGCCGGCTTCGTGCCCGCCGGGCCGGTCTTCAGCGAGGCCGGGATCGACCACCGGCGCATGACACGGCGCCTGCCCGGCGCCAGCGCGGTGGAGGACGCCGACGCCGCGGCCGCGGTGCTGGTCGCGCTGGCCGCACGCGCCCGGCGCGGCCTGTCCATCTACAGCCGGGCACTGGATCCGGGCCTGCTGGACCGGCGCGACGTGCTCGACGCCCTGCGCCGCTTCGCCACCCGCCCCGGGCCCGGCCAGGTCCGCATCCTGCTGCACGACGTCGCCACCCCGCGCCGCGAGGACGCGCCGCTACTGGCGCTCGCGCAACGGCTGCCCAGCGTGTTCGCCCTGCGCCAGGTCTCCAATGCGGTGGATGCGCGCTACCCCTCGGCATACGCGTTCAATGACACCGGCGGAGCACTCTTCCGGCCGCTGGGCCTGCGCTTCGAGGGGGAAGGCGGGATCGAGCACGGCCCGGTCGCCCGGCGGCTGGGCCACGCGTTCGACCCGGTCTGGGAGCGCTCGCGCCAATGCAGCGAGCTGCGCGCGCTGTCCTGAGGCGGCGCGATCCCCGCGACGACGCGGGCCCCGTCACATCGCGTCCGCGCGCAGGGCCGGAGAGTGGCGCACAGCGAGTGTGAACCGCACCACGACAAAGCCCCCCTGCGGCCGCCATGCGCCCTTCGGCTAAGGCCCCCCCGGAATGAATGGGGGTTATACTTTCGCGGCTTTCGAACCCATCCGGAAAGGGTCCGGAGCCCAGCGGCGCGCCCGCCCTTCCTCCAGACGCGACATATCGTGGACAACCTACTCAAGCAGTTTGCGCAGTCATCGCAGCTCGGCAGCAATGCCGCCTTCATCGAGGACCTGTACGAGCAGTACCTGGTCTCCCCTGACAGCGTGGACCCGAAGTGGAAAGCCTACTTCGACGGGTTCAAGGGCCGCGAGGCCGGCGACGTCCCGCATTCGGCGGTCATCGCCCACGTGGCCGAGGCGGCCCGTGGCGCCGCCACCGCCGCGCCTGCGCAGGGCAGCGGCGACGAGCGCGAGCGCAACATCGGCCGCCTGATCACCGCCTACCGGTCGCGTGGCCACCTCGGTGCCAAGGTCGATCCGCTGGCCCTGACCCCGCCGATGAACCCGCCGGACCTGGGCCTGGATTTCCACAGCCTGTCCGAGCGCGACCTGGACAGCGAATTCAGCACCGGCGGCCTGGCCGGCCAGCCGCGCATGAAGCTGCGCGACCTGCTGGCGCGGCTGAAGGCCACCTACACCGGCCCGATCGGGGCCGAGTTCATGCACATCTCCGAGGTCGAGCAGCGCCAGTGGCTTTACCAGCGCCTGGAGCGCGCCGGCGACGACTACAACCTCAGCACCGAGACCCGCAGGCGCGTGCTGGAGCGGCTGACCGCCGCCGAGGGCCTGGAGCGCTACCTCCACACCAAGTACGTGGGCCAGAAGCGCTTCTCGCTGGAAGGCGGCGATTCGCTGATCCCGCTGCTTGACAGCGTGATCCGCCAGTCCGGCGTGGACCGGGTCAAGGACATCGTCATCGGCATGGCCCACCGCGGCCGCCTGAACGTCCTGGTCAACACCCTGGGCAAGAACCCGCGCAAGCTGTTCGACGAGTTCGAAGGCCGCTTCGAGCACGACGACCTCGCGGTGGCCGGCGACGTGAAGTACCACATGGGCTTCTCCGCCGACATCGCCACCCCGGGCGCCCCGGTGCACCTGGCGCTGGCGTTCAACCCCTCGCACCTGGAGATCGTCAATCCGGTGGTCGCCGGTTCGGTGCGTTCACGCCAGGAGCGCCGGGCCGACACCGAGCGCAAGCAGGTTCTGCCGATCCTGATCCATGGCGACGCCGCGTTCGCCGGCCAGGGCGTGGGCATGGAACTGTTCCAGATGTCCAAGGCCCGCGGCTTCGACGTCGGCGGCACCTTCCACGTGGTGGTCAACAACCAAGTCGGTTTCACCACCAGCCACAAGGAAGACGCCCGCTCGACGCTGTACTGCACCGACGTGGCCAAGATGGTCGGCGCGCCGATCTTCCACGTGAACGCGGACAACCCCGAGGCGGTGGTGTTCGTGGCCCAGCTGGCCTACGAGTTCCGCCAGGTCTTCAAGAAGGACGTGGTCATCGACCTGGTCTGCTATCGCCGCCACGGCCACAACGAGGCCGACGAGCCGGCGGCGACCCAGCCGGTGATGTACCGCACCATCCGCAAGCACCCGACCACCCGCGAGCTCTATGCCGCCGCGCTGGAAAAGGCCGGCGTGATCGAGGCCGGCGCCGGCAAGGCGCTGGTGGACCAGTACCGCGACAAGCTCGACTCCGGCGAGGTCACCACCGAGCTGGCCGGCTCCAAGCCGGAGGACTACGAGCTGACCATCGACTGGTCGCGCTACCTGTCCGGCAAGCTGTCCGACGCGGTCGACACCCGGGTCAAGAAGGCCACCCTGGCCCAGCTGGCCAAGATCATCAACACGATCCCGAAGGGCGTGGAGCTGCACCCGCGCGTGGCCAAGATCTACGAGGACCGCCTGAAGATGACCGCCGGCGAGATCGCCGGCGACTGGGGCTTCGCCGAGAACCTGGCCTACGCCACCCTGCTGTCGGAGGGCCATGGCCTGCGCCTGGTGGGCCAGGACGCCGGCCGCGGCACGTTCTTCCATCGGCACGCCGTGCTGCATGACCAGAAGACCGACAGCTACTACCTGCCGCTGCGCCAGCTGGTGGAAAGCCCGGAACAGGCCACCGTCATCGACTCCCTGTTGAGCGAGGAGGCGGTGATGGCGTTCGAGTACGGCTTCTCCACCACCGATCCCAACACCCTGGACATCTGGGAAGGCCAGTTCGGCGACTTCGCCAACGGCGCCCAGGTGGTGATCGACCAGTTCATCGCCTCGGGCGAGGCCAAGTGGGGCCGCATTTCGGGCCTGACCCTGCTGCTGCCGCACGGCTACGAAGGCCAGGGCCCCGAGCACAGCTCCGCGCGCCTGGAGCGCTTCCTGCAGCTGTGCGCGCTGGAGAACATGCTGGTCTGCGTGCCCACCACGCCGGCCCAGTGCTTCCACATGCTGCGCCGCCAGATGAAGATGAGCACCCGCAAGCCGCTGGTGGTCATGAGCCCGAAGTCGCTGCTGCGCCACAAGCTGGCGGTGTCCACCCTGGACGAGCTGGCAAATGGCGAGTTCCAGCACCTGATCCCCGACGCGTCCGCCGACGCGAAGAAGGTCAGGCGCGTGGTTGCCTGCTCTGGCAAGGTCTACTACGACCTGCTGGAGGACGCGCAGAAGCGTGGCCAGGACGACGTCGCCCTGGTCCGCGTCGAGCAGCTGTACCCGTTCCCGCGCGAACTGCTGTCGGCCGAGCTGAGGAAGTACGACCAGGCCACCGAGGTCGTCTGGTGCCAGGAAGAGCCGCAGAACCAGGGCGCCTGGTACCAGATCAAGCATCACCTGCAGGCTTGCCTGGCCAAGGGCCAGGCCCTCAGCTACGCAGGCCGCCCCCGCTCGCCCTCGCCCGCCGTCGGCCATTTCGCCGACCACGTGCGCGAGCAGCAGCAGCTGGTTGCCGACGCGCTGGTCAATCCGGCCGGCGGCCAGATCGCCGCCGAATAAGCGCAGCGCCGCCCATCCCGCATCCCCGCCATTAGACATACGCCCCAAGGACGCCCCATGGCCACCGAAGTCAAAGTTCCGGTCCTCCCCGAATCCGTCTCCGACGCCACCATCGCCAGCTGGCACAAGAAGGCCGGCGAGGCGGTCAAGCGCGACGAGAACATCGTGGATCTGGAGACCGACAAGGTCGTGCTCGAGGTCCCCTCGCCGGTCGACGGCGTGCTCAAGGAGATCAAGTTCTCCGAGGGCGACACCGTGACCAGCCAGCAGGTGCTGGCGATCATCGAGGAAGGCGCGGCTGCAGAGGCCGCCCCGGCCGAGGAAAAGAAGGCCGAAGCCCCGAAGGCCGAAGAGAAGAAGGCCGAGGCTCCCTCCAAGGCCGCCGCCCCGGCCGCCGCCAGCGCCTCCGGCAGCGAGCTGCCGCCGGGCGCGCGCTTTGCCGCGGCCAAGGACGGGATCGATCCGTCGCAGGTCGAGGGTACCGGCCGCCGCGGCGCGGTCACCAAGGAGGACATCGTCAACTACGCCCGCAGCGGCGGCGCCGGCAAGGCCGGCGGCGCGCGTCCGGAAGAGCGCGTGCCGATGACCCGCATCCGCAAGCGCATCGCCGAGCGCCTGATGCAGTCCAAGGACTCCATCGCCATGCTGACCTCGTTCAACGAGGTCAACCTGGCCAAGGTGTCGGCCGCGCGCAAGCAGCTGGGCGAGGACTTCCAGAAGACCCACGGCATCAAGCTCGGCTTCATGAGCTTCTTCGTGAAGGC